>JAFTNB010000102.1 GCA_017452115.1 Alphaproteobacteria bacterium | reverse complement strand
GTCTTATTAGCCATAATCCCACCAACTTTTGCAGCCGCTAAAAATACATAATCAGGCTTTTCTGTTACAAAAAAATCATTAACCTGTTGCTGATTGGTCAAATCCAATTCTTTATGTGTGCGAGTGATGATATTTTCAAAACCATTTGCTTTCAAACAACGTACGATTGCCGAACCGACCAATCCTCGATGTCCTGCTACATAAATTTTAGCTTTTTTTTCCATAATCTTATTCCTGAGGAATTAACACTTCATAACCGTTTTCACGTAAGAATTTTTCACGTTTTGCTTCTTTAAGATCTTCTTTAACCATCTCTTTGCACAAGGTTTCCAAATCATATTTTGGCTGCCAACCGAGTTTGGCTTTAGCTTTTGAAGCATCTCCAAGCAGCAAATCCACTTCTGCCGGACGGAAATAACGCGGATCAATTTCAATTACTACTTTACCGGTATTTTTATCAATACCTTTTTCATCCACTCCTTGTCCCTGCCATTCTATATCCATTCCGAGTTCTTTGAATGTCATTTCACAGAATTTACGGATAGTAGTAGTAACACCTGTCGCCAATACAAAATCTTCCGGTTTATCTTGTTGAAGCATCATCCACATACCTTCAACATAATCTTTGGCAAATCCCCAGTCACGTTTAGCATCGATATTACCAAGATAAAGTTTATCTTCCATACCAAGTTTAATTCTTACCGCCGCCCGAGTAATTTTACGAGTTACAAAAGTTTCACCACGACGTGGACTTTCATGATTAAATAAAATACCGTTACAAGCATACATTCCAAAACTCTCACGATAATTTACCGTAATCCAATAAGCATAAAGTTTTGCCGCCGCATATGGAGAACGCGGATAAAAAGGAGTGGTTTCACGTTGTGGGGTTTCCTGCACCAATCCGTATAATTCCGAAGTAGAAGCCTGATAAAAACGAGTTTTTTTCTCCAATCCGCAAGAACGAATAGCTTCCAAAATACGTAATGTTCCTAAAGCATCGGCATCAGCTGTATATTCCGGACAATCCCAAGATACCTTAACATGCGATTGTGCCGCTAAATTATATACTTCATCCGGTTCAATTTTTTTAATCAAGCTCAAAATGTTAGAAGAATCAGTTAAATCACCGTAATGCAATTTCAAACGAGCATCTTTGTTGTGAGTATCTTGATACAAATGATCAATACGGGAAGTATTAAAAGAAGAAGCCCGTCTTTTCATCCCATGAACTTCATATCCTTTTTCCAATAAAAACTCTGCCAAATAAGAACCGTCTTGTCCGGTAATACCGGTAATAAGTGCTTTTTTCATCTTAAAAACCATCCTATCGTTAAAACAAATATGCTAAAACATATCATATTGATTCCACTAACGCAAGTATTTGACGTTACCCCTGTGATTTACTATATAAACTGACTTGTTGGCTTAAAAAAGCTTCCATATTTTGCCGAAAACACTTGCGTGAAAAATTATCTAAAGTATATTTTTGTACTATGGCAATTTCTTGTTTAACCTGAGTTTTATCGGCATGCCAAATTTTATGCAAAGCTTCTTCCACTTCTTCCACGGAACATTTATCAAGATAAATTCCACATTTATCCGGCAAAGTGAAACCATTACTATAACTTATTAACGGGTACAATCCGGCTGACAACGCAGTTACAGCTGCCGTAGACATACCTTCGGCACAAGATGGATTTACAAACACAAAACATCTGGAAACAATATCTTGAAACTTTTCCGAACTCGGCATCACTAAACCATGAAAATGAATATTAGGCAATTGCGTTAATTCTTTTTTGAATATTTTATAAAATTCGCTTTTCGGATTAATCTTCCCCATAATATTCAATGTCCATTCCGGATGCCGAGCAAAAATTTCCAATAAAATATCCAATCCTTTGTGTAATGGTCCTGCGCCTCCCATCCACAGAAATTCTTTTTCTTGCGGATAATATTCTTCTGCATTTTTTATTTTGTTTAAAAAAGAACCGGTTACCCCAACAAGATGAATCTTATCATGAAATTTTTGCGGATATGTATTCATAGTCCATTCATTTCCTATCAATGAACAAACATCAGCATTCTCCAAAGCCTCATCCATATCAGCATTAAAAACTCGTTCCACCGGCAAAGATATACCGTGTCTTTGATAAAAATAGTCCAAGCGTTCTTGTTCTCGCTGATTATTATAAGGTCCATAACTGCCTGTTGAATGAAAAATTTTCAAAGTATTAGGCTTCAACCATTTAGCATATTCCGCAAATCTACCCTCAATATCCAACATAATATCATACTGTTTACGCGGAATAAATTTACGGTTAAAATCAATACAATCAACATTGTATCCCATGTCATGAAATATACGGGCAATCTCACGATTTTCCCAACGATTTGTATGAAACATCAAACGGTGGTCGTCATCTTTGAGTAATGCGCTGTCTTTCATGTATGAAATCAGCACCTCTCCTTTCGCATGATTATGCTTCAGAGAAGTAACTCCGCTATCAATATTTGCCATTAATTTAGCTTTAAGTTTTTTACGATACTTCCGTATCGGTACAAAAAAACAAATCAATTTTACCAAAAATATCTGCATACCTTATTCCTATATAATAATATTTCGAGAATATAACAAAAATACAGATATTCCAATACGAATAATCAAATATCCCAAAATACATTTAAAAATTTGCAAAAAATTTACTTTCCGATTTTATGATTATGCTATCGATTCTAATAAAAAGAATAAGGTCGTGCGATGAATAGCGGAATTTGTATACATAATGCTACTGTTTTGACCGGATTTTCCACTATGGAAAATTGTGCCGTATATATCAAAAATAATAAGATTGCCGATGTATTCAGCGAACGTAGATTTTTACAAAAACAGTTTAATCCTAAAATAAAAATCATCAATGCTAACGGAGCTTATGTCGCCCCGGGGTTTATTGATAGTCATATCCATGGCATTGGTGGTTTTGGCACTGATGATAACGATGCTTCGTCCATCCTTAAAATG
>JAFTNB010000101.1 GCA_017452115.1 Alphaproteobacteria bacterium | reverse complement strand
TCGGCAATACTTTTATTGACACCAAACCGGCTAAAACAATTACTAATTAGGCAACGGTTGCGAATACCGGTCTTTTGATAAAAAATTCTGAAAACATTGCATAATCCTCTTATTGCGCATTTGCCGTCGATGCAAATTTTGGCTCTACAGTCATTCCGGCACGGAGTTTCATCAGACCTTCAGTAACAATAACATCTCCGGCATTAAGACCTTCATCAACAATCCAAGAACCATTAGGAGCAGTTAGTCCTGTGCGGATTTGTACGTTTTCAATCGTTCCGTCATTACCAATACGATATACATAAGAACCGGAACCACTTTGCATTACTGCTTCTTGAGGAATCAACAGGGCGTTAATTCTGGTAAATCCTTCCATAACCAGACGGACAAATTGCCCCGGACGGAGTTTTTGCTCGGCATTATCAAAAACCGCACGCAATTTGATAGTTCCGGTTGTTTCATCAATTGAAGGATTGATAAAGTTTATTTGCCCTTCTTTGGAATATACGCTGCCATTGCTAAAACGAATTTTGGCATAAATTTCATTTTCATTACGAGGATTTTTTATCAATCCGTTATCAACCATATTAGCAAGGCTCATCATCTCATTTTCAGAAGCAGAAAAGATTACATAAATCGGATTAAGCTGCGTAATAGTGGTAAGCTCTCCGTTAGCTGTAATCAGACTGCCTTCTGATTGAGTTTCCATACTGGTAATACCGCTAATCGGAGCGGTTACTTTGGTATAGTTAAGATTAAGCTGTGCAGCATCAACTTCAGCTTTAGCCTGTAAATATGCAGCTTTATAAGAATCGAGAGCAGCACGGGCTTCATCCAATGCTTTTTCACTTACGATTTTATCTTTAGCAAGTTTTTCTTTACGTTCCCAATCGGTCTGTGCGTTTTTCAAATTGGCTTCAACTTGCGCCATATTGGCAACAGCTCTATCTAACGCTACTTTATATTGATCGGGATCAATCTCAAAAAGGACATCTCCTTCTTGAACACGTGAACCTTCAACATAATTACGTTTGAGCAAAATTCCGCCTACACGAGCACGAACTTCGGTTTCTTTGCTTCCTTGTGCACGAGCGGCAAATTCAAAACTCAACGGAACATCTTGAGGAACTAAACGAATTGCTCCGACACTCGGAATCTGCACCGGTGCGTTTGATGATGTATTTTCTTTGCAGGCGGTCAAACTTAAAAAAGCTGCCGTTAATACCCAAAACTTATTTCTTAACATAAACTTATATCCTTATCTGTTTTATATAACTTTATTTTAAGTTACTATAAGGAAAAGTACTTTTACAAACAAAACGTTATATTTTTTATGTTGAATGTGGATATTTATGTAGGTATACAAACAGCTTATTGACAACTATCCCATAAGATGTCCGCCGATGGCTAAAGTTGAGGCCGGCATATCTGTAAATTCAATATTTATATTATTTAGTTCAACGTTGGCTAATCTATCATACAAAAATTCAGTTAATAGCTTTGCTAAATTTGTTTTTTCTGCAAAACCTATGGATTTTAGCTCTGCAAGTGCTCCATAACTATCCTGATATCCGCCAAAAGACATGTGTGGATTATAATTATATTGAACAACAACATAACTAATTGGTTTATGAAGTTCTTGAGCTATAAGCTTGGCGGCATCTTCTACAAAATCTTGTGCATTTTTAGTTTTTAATTCCGCATTGGTATTAACAATAAAAAACGGCATAATCCTTCTCCTTGTATTTGAGTTTATCATGTTTAAAATAATAATTTTTAGGATAAATAGCAAGGGGAATGTTTGCATTTATATTGATAAAT
>JAFTNB010000100.1 GCA_017452115.1 Alphaproteobacteria bacterium | reverse complement strand
TCAATAATTTCCTTATCAGCTTTAGAAAAACGTGACAACACATGATTAACTACCGCTTCACCTTTATTTTGCGGATGTCCGACACCAACACGTACTCGGTTATAATTCGGTGTAATTGCAGCATCTATCGATTTCAACCCATTATGTCCACCAGTACCACCGCCCTGTTTTGCCTTTATTTTTCCTACAACCAAATCCATATCATCATGAATAACTATAATATTCTGCGGTAATATTTTATAAAAATTTGCTGCTTTAACAACAGAATTACCGGATAAATTCATATAAGTATGAGGTTTAAGCAAATAAACTTTTTCTCCGGCTATTTTCCCTTCCGCAATTTGCCCGTCAAATTTCGATTTAAAAGCCGCAAATTTAAACTTTTCAAACAAAGCATCAATACACATAAACCCTACATTATGACGAGTTTCTGTATATTCATTCCCCGGATTGCCCAAACCAACAATTAAAAACATATTATTTATTCCGATTTAAACTAAAAAAGGGCTTATCCGTAGTTAACAGATAAGCCCTCTTCCACATCAAACTTACTTACGCAAAAAGTCTACATGCAAAGGCATATCTGAAACCGGATGGAATTGAACATCCTGACAAACCACAGCATAAGTTTTGCCATCAAGAACAACTTCAATATCTGCAGAATAAAAACCGGCACTATTCAAAGCTTTTTCAAGTTCAACCGGATGCAAAGAAATCATAACTGGTTCTTGTTTTCCGCCATAAATAACAGCAGGAACACGTCCTTCACGACGACATGCACGAGCTGCCCCCTTACCTGCTACTTCGCGTTTTTGCGCATTAAATGTAAATTTAGCCATTTTTACTATCCTTAAAATAAAATTATCACGAGCAATAAAAAATCACCCAATCGTTCAAACCTCCAGGGGTGTTTGAATAATCGAGTTATTGGTACATCATTTTTTTTTGTTTTACAAGTATTTTCTAAAAAAAGAGGCCTGAATTTGAAATTCAGACCTGTTTTTTCAATCAAAGATTTCCCAATGTACATGATATAGACATATGTGATTATTAAAATGCTTTACATATACTCTCAAATTTTTAACATCTACATCAGCAGGGGGCTCTTTTTTACAATATCCATAAGCTTTACCGCCATCATCATGTAAAAAATCTACCAACCACATATCTTTTGCCAAAGTAGGTACAATTTTATCAACTTGATACCATTTCCTTGACATAAATTTGCGCTGAAAATGACAATAAAACTTACAAATACAAACACCAATCAATGATGCGGTCACAAAACCACCTAAAAAATACATTATTTCCATAATTATTAATTTTTAATTAATTAGTATTGCCATCGTATGTGTATTTGACTATTTTGTCAAGTTTTTAAAATAAAAAAAGGCTCTGTCACTTCTGTGGACGAACCCTTTTTTTGAATTAAGCTTAACCAATAATAGTGTTGCATATCCCAAGCTTATGCAACATTGCAGACCAATAACTGCTGTGCCGGAAAGAAAAAACTAACATCTAGTTTCAATTTCTGACCGACTTGAAAAAGATTACTTCGGGCAAGAACAAAAAAATGTCCGGACATTTCCTCGTTATCATGCCAAAAAACAACCTCTACCTTCAGGGTGGAAGACTCCTGCATTGAAATTACTCTAGCATCACAAACAATTGGACCATCTTGCAATTTCATAGCAAACACCCGATTTCGAATCATTCGTACAAAACGAACGACAAAAACGACCAATAATTTTGAATCAAATAATGCTATCATAATATAAATAAATATATAAGTTATGATAGGATTCTACGATTCGATTCCTTAATTTTATATTAACAAAATGCTTCTCGATTCGTTTTTTTGCACTTTTTTATCATTTCGATTCGTTTTTTTTAACTTTGAACGGTGTTCGATTCGTTTTTGCACCTTAAAAAACAAAAAGTCATAACTATTTTATACTTATTTTTCCGAATCGCCAAAAAGGTTCTTCTAATATGAAGAACCTTTTTCTTTACTTTACTAAGATACACGTTTTACAACATTTCCTCGATTGGGTTCAACCGAGCAATAAGGAAAACAAGCTTTTTCAACAAAACTCACCCTATACAAATCCCCAACAAGCATTTGAGTATTTTTTCTATATTCTGCACACATTTCAGCAAAAGAACAACCAATATAATTGGTATACAACCATCCCGTACAATAAACATTAGGATATTTTTTTCTATTCCAATAAATACGTCCAAACACAAAACCGTGATTAAAACCTTGAACTTCAAATTCATAAATACCATTTTGCACAAAAGATGAAACCGTATATTTCTTCCAATTTCGATGCAATATAAAAGCGTTAACAATTGTCAATATAGATAAAAACAATATTAAAAACACATAATTTGTAAGCTCAAAATCCTGTTGTTGATATAAAACACATGCTGTAAAAATCACACTAGCAATATTACCCAACAAAATCAATTTACTAATTGTTGGTAAATATACCACCCTAAAACAAGAATGATATATAAACTGAATAGCATGTAAAACTATAATCACACTAACCAAAATTATAATAATATAATCCATATAAAAAAATCAAATCAGTTCAACATTCCTTTTTATTGACCTTGGACATTCTTCCAAATCAAAACAATCATTTTCAAATCTCACCATTACATAAGATTTGTTCTTCATGCGTTGTCTTAACTCTGAAGAGTTCTTGATAACTGCAACAATAAGTTTACAAGAGCCATCACACTCTTCTCGAAGCAAAACCTCGCCCAAAACTTCATCAATATCCTCAGAAACAGGCTGAATCTTAGGATAAAATTTATACTCATATCTAAGACCATACATCTTAAATCGATACAAAGATAAAGAATGATCCCATATAGCAACTAAAGATATAACAACATAAAGTATATGCACCCTAAAACCCAATGGACTAGTCCCATAATACAAATAATAACAAAGTTCCCAAAATGCAAACATTAACAAAACACAAGTTGTTATCGTACTAATATTTAGATATTTTTTATATCTATCTCCAACCAAAACACGTCCATATTTCAACATGTCTCCAACATTTTTCGCATGATACAGCAACTTCCAGAAGCTGAACAAGACAATCAAAATTTCTAATACTTCCATAATGAATAATTTTTAATTTATAATAATATTATTTGTAAGCAATATATAGATAATTAAGCATTTGCTGTCAAGCCGTTATCATAATTGTAACAATATAAAATATGAAAAAAGGTACCTCAACAAACATTAAGATACCTTTTCTGCGATAACAAGATACAAACTATTCTAAATCTTCACCTGTTTCCTGATTAACTCTCTTCGCAGAAAGTTTAATTTTTCCACGATTATCAGTACCCATACATTTAACCCAAATGCTGTCACCTTCTTTGTAGAAATCAGAAACCGAAGCTATACGTTCATTCTTAACTTCAGAAATATGGACAAGCCCTTCTGTTGTTCCAAGGAAACGAACAAAAGCGCCAAAATCCATAATTTTTGTTACTACACCATGATAGATTTTACCATCTTCCGGCTCAGCAACAATACCCATAATCCATTCAAGTGCAGCATCACCATCTTCTTTTTTCATAGAAGCAATTTTGATAACGCCATCATCAGCAATATCAATTTTTGTATTTGTTTTTTCAACAATTTCACGAATAACCTTACCACCGGTACCAATCACTTCACGGATCTTATCAACCGGAATCTTAATTGCCACAATTCCTGGCGCAAGAGGAGATACATTCGGGCGTGGTTCTGCAATAGCTTTTGCCATCTCACCCAAAATATGAATACGTCCTTCATGAGCTTGAGCAAGAGCTGTTTGCATAATCTCTTTAGTAATGGAAGTAATTTTAATATCCATTTGCAAAGCTGTTACACCATCTTTAGTACCGGCAACTTTGAAATCCATATCTCCAAGATGATCTTCATCACCAAGAATATCTGTCAAAACTGCTACACGACCGTCATCTTCTTTAATCAAGCCCATAGCAATACCTGCAACCGGTTTAGCCATTGGCACGCCGGCAGCCATTAATGACATACAAGTACCACAAACCGTAGCCATAGAAGAAGAACCGTTAGATTCCATAATTTCAGATACCACTCGAACTGTATAAGGGAAAGAATCATTATCTTTAGGCATCATCGGATGAATTGCACGCCATGCAAGCTTACCATGTCCGATTTCACGACGTCCCGGACTACCCAAACGACCACATTCACCAACAGAGAATGGAGGGAAGTTATAATTGAGCATAAAACTTTCTTTATATTCTGCTAACAAGCCATCAACAATTTGTGCATCTTCACCTGTTCCCAAAGTAGTAACAACCAAAGCCTGTGTTTCACCACGAGTAAACAATGCAGATCCATGAGCTCTCGGCAATACATCTACTTCACACTGAATAGGTCGAACAGTTTTAGTATCACGTCCATCAATACGATGTCCTGTTGTCAAAACTTTTTCACGAACAACTGTATGCATTAATTTTTCAATTACATCGCCTACATAACGATTTTCAATTTCATTTTCCGGATCAATAGTTGCTTTTACTTCTTCAGAAGCCTGACCAACCAAAGTACCTCGTTTTAATTTGTCTGTTTCTTTGAAAGCTTCTTCAAACTTTCCACGAAATTCTTTTTCTACTCGAGCATAAAGTTCATCAAATTCTTTTGGAAAGACCGGAGCTTCCCAAGCTTCTTTACCAGCTTCTGCTTTAAGCTCATTAATCATCTTAATTACCGGTTGGAAGCTATCAAAACCAAACATAACAGCACCGAGCATAACTTCTTCAGAAAGTTCTTGAGCCTCGGACTCAACCATCAATACACCTTCAGAAGTACCGGCAACAGCCAATTCCAAATCAGTATCTTTCATCTGCTCAATAGTTGGGTTAAGGATATATTCACCATTTTTATACCCTACTTTTGCAGCACCGATAGGACCAAGAAACGGAATACCGGAAACTGCCAAAGCAGCAGAAGCAGCCACCATAGAAACCACATCTGAATCTGTATTTTGATCATGACTCAAAACGGTACAAATAACCTGTACTTCATTTTTAAAAGCATCCGGAAACAACGGACGAATAGGTCTATCAATTAAACGGGAAATTAAAACTTCTCGTTCAGATGTCTTACCCTCACGTTTCATAAAACCACCGGGAACTTTACCTGTAGCATAATATTTTTCTTGATAGTTCACAGTCAAAGGGAAAAAATCCTGATCGGCTTTTGCCTCTTTTGCAGCCACTACTGTAGCAATAACCTCTGTTTCACCATATTTTGCCACTACTGCGCCTGTCGCTTGTCTGGCCATTTTGCCTGTTTCTAAAACAAGTTTACGTCCACCCCATTCCATCTCTTTACGGGTGACTTTAAAATCAATCATATTTTTTACCTTTCACTATTATCTTTTAACATCTGTATCTGCCGGCCCCATTGCCAAACAGAGAAAAAGGAGTGCGAAACACATCGCCCCGCACCCCAAAACATTCAAAAAGCTGTTTTATACAATCCCTTAATACTCAAAAAATGAAGATTAGGATACCGCATAAAACCTCTCTTGTATCTATTACCCGTTAGAGTGGTTTTAGGCTGATAGATAAAGTTATTTCTAGAGGCGAAAAAAATTTTAGTGTATATAGAAATACATGAATTTTTTGAGAACTCGTAAAATAACTTTAGATACCGCATAAAACCTCTCTAAAATTATTTACGAAGTTCGAGCTTCTTAATAATATCTTGATAACGACTTTCACTGGTTGCTTTTAAGTGATCAAGCAAATGACGACGTTTACTAACCATTTTCATCAAACCAAGACGAGAGTGTAAATCTTTTTTGTGAACATTAAAATGTTCAATTAAGCTATTGATACGATGCGTCCAAATTGCAATTTGAACTTCCGGAGAACCGGTATCTCCGGGTTTTGTACCATATAAACTAATTAATTCTTGTTTCTTTTCATTAGAAATCGACATCTATATTTTCCTTATATTTTAGTAGTTAAACACTCGAATCGGAGCAATTCTACGCTCATCAACTCGCACTATCGCCATCAACTCACCATTATAAACAGCAGCAACTTCCGAATTTATTAAATGAGCAACATTATAAAACTTTGGAGAAACCGACTGTCCTTGCTTAAGTTTTCCGGCATCTTCTTCCGATACAGCTATAACCGCGATGTCGCGCAGAGAAGTTAATAACGGAAGCAAATATTCTTTACGCTCATCAATATGCACTATATTTTTTAATTTTTCCAGCAAAATCGTATCATCAATCGCAAAAACTCCGCATTTTGTCCGTCTTAAAGCTGTTAAATAACCTAACGAACCTAATTTTTTAGCCAAATCCATACCTAAAGTCCGAACATAAGTACCTTTTGAACACTGTACTTTAAATTTTGCCTTACCTTCAGATATAATTTCAAGCAGTTGCATATCATAAATTGTTACGATTCGCTCCGGAATTTCCACCGTTTTTCCTTTGCGAACCAAATCATAAGCTCGTTGTCCGTTTATTTTAATTGCCGAATAAGCTGGTGGAACTTGCTTAATATTCCCTATAAATTGCGGAATAACCTCTAAAATTTCCTCTTTTGTTGGAAGTTTATTACAAGTATTAATTATTTCACTTTCCGTATCACCACTAGCCGTTTCTGCCCCAAAACAAAGAATAAACTCATATTCTTTTATTCCATCAGTCACTTGAGGGATTAATTTTGTTGCCTCTCCAAAAGCAATCGGTAAAACACCAGTTGCAAAAGGATCTAGAGTACCGGTATGTCCGTTTTTATTTGCATTAAACATCTTTCTCGTCAGATTTACTACATCTGTCGAGCCCATTCCTGCCGGTTTATCAATAATCAACCAACCGTTTATATCTTCACCTTTTCTTCTTCTAGACATTAATATTCCTCGCTTTTTTCATAAGTACCTGATAGAATGAATAATGTCAATCTCCTTTAAAAACGCAAAAGCTCTCATACGAGAGCTTTTTTAATACGTTGATATACCTTTGTATACCATGGTCTTACATCAACTTCTTGCCAATACAAGGTTTTGTCAGGATTTAAACGAGAACGCAAATGCAATTTTTTGCCATCACCGGTATTTACATGTAAAATTTCTGTCGGAGGGCCATATTTAGGTATCAAATATCCGGAAGCTTCAATCCCCGGATAATACTCTATTTTATAAACATCATACTTGTTTTCTTTTCGGCAAAATAACAAACTCCGCTTATAATCAATTGTTATTGTACCGCTGTACACTATTCTCTTAAACAAAGCATCTTGAGTAAAGAAACTCACCCAAAAATTATGCATACAAAAAAATGCACCCTCAAAATAGCGTTTGCCCAAGCATTCCGGTTGCATAACATGTACTTCGCACATCCACCATACTTCTTCATTTTCATCATATTTTTTATAAAATATTCTGCCATTCAAAGCATAGTGACAAACAATATCCGTATCAACCATTTCCCACTTGTCAGACTTTTTACATTCTAACCTGAAACTCAATCTCCTGTCTGTATTATAAGACACAAAGCGATGTTCTAAATAATTTTTTCTTTCCATAGTAATTTTTTTAATAATGTTAATTTAAAAAAAATACCAAAAATAACAATTTTGTCAACTTGCTTTTATGGCAAAAATACTATTCATTCCAAACATGTATCTAATATTCTCTTTACAATTTTAAATTTAAATTCTAAACTGCATTCTAGACATAGAGATATGTCTAGGGCGTCAGAAACCCTTTATGCAACTAGTCGTGTGCACACGACTTTAAATAAATGTGCCGACTTCTTATGTCTTATTTTGGACGGATGTCGGCGAATAAGGCTCAGCCAAATAAGCCGAGCCGTCTAGTTACATACGGTTTCTGAACATCCGCCCACCTCATAATTTGGTGGGTTTTGTTTTAACTAAAAAAAAGGATGTTCATAATGAATAAAACATTACTGCTGGCTAGTGCAGCCACTTTAATTGCATTTAATGCTAATGCTGCCGATATCAAACCATATGTCGGCGCCGATATAGGTTATTCTCACGCTGAATTATATGAGCCGTGGAATATATTTGACGATAATTTTGTTATCGGCAGTTTTAACGTTGGTACCAAAATTTCTGATTATTTTGGACTTGAAACATCTGTTCAAACTTCCGCCAAAACAGAATCTTATGGAATAGATCTATCCTACAACAGTTATGGTATCGACGCATTTGGATATTTACCGGTAAACAACAATGTTGAATTATTTGCTTCCGCTGGTGTCGGCTTTTATGAATTCGAAGCCGAAGGATACGGATATTCTTTAAGCGAAGAAGAAACAGCCCTACGAGTTGGTCTTGGCGCTCAATATAATATCAACGATAACTGGGGCATAAGAGGAATGCTTAAACATGCTTTCGTGGATAGCTATTCCGTAGATAACATCACAGAATTATCAGCAGGTGTAAGATATAGTTTTTAAATAACAAATCAAGTAAAGCACTGGATTAACAGTGCTTTACTTTCATATTATTCATCACCTTAGACCACATAAAAAACCCCGAAAATTGTATTAGCAATTTTCGGGGTAACAATTTTAAGGTAGAACTTTCTCCAACCAATTCATAAATTTTTCAAACCAACTTTCTTTTACTGTTGCATCTTTCCAACATTTTTTGCTTTTATCGTATTCCATTTGTTTAACTAAACAATTACCATTATAACAAATTGTAATATTGTCATTCGGTATAAATTCTTCCAAATGACATTCATTCAAATCATAAGAAACTCGAAATTTTATTACAAAAACATCATAGTAACCATCTTCTTTGCAACAAATTAAAACTTGTTTACCCCCAGAATATCCCAAATCAGTATAAAGATAACTTCTAGTTACAAAAGCACCGTGTTGATTAAAAAAACTAATAACATATTTTCTTTCATCTCTATAAGAAAAATAAGCTACTCTGCTTTGAGCATGCCCCAAAAGAGTTTCTGTTTTGATATTTTGTTGACGAATATACCACTTACTATCATTATATTTTCGATATACTAAATAATCACCGACAGTATAAAAACGGAAAACATCATTAACCAAAACTTGTTGCTTGTTTTTCTTTTTTACAACAACCAAAGAATACAATTTTTTACCTTTAGGTAAAACAAAACGATAATTATATTTTTTCTTCACCATAAAAATAAGTTATTAATAATTAATAAAAACTCATAAAATCATTAATCTTGTTTATTCAAATCTTGTTGTACTTTAGGATCGCGCAGCAATTTTTCAATATAATCCACTTGCTCAAATGTATCATCAATTTTAAATACTAATTCCGGAGCATAACGAAGTTGTAATTTTGCTCCTACCTGTTTACGTAAAAAATTAGCGGCCAGTTGCAATCCTTCCATAACCTCTTTAAGCTTTTCTCCGTTACTTGTCATCAAATACACAAAAGCATACTTTAAGTCAGAAGAAACTTTAACTTCTGTCAAAGTAACCAACGTATCTATTGTTTGCAAATTACGAATTTCACCTTTTTCAATCATTGAAGCCAATATTTTTCGCACTTCTTGCCCAACTCGTAATTGACGCTGAGACGGTTCTTTTTTTTCAGCCATAATAAAAACTCCTTAACATAACTTAAGTTAATATATACAGCTAAAATACGGATTTGCAAGAAAATTATTTATTCAAAAACGGAGAACGTATTTTTTCATCAAAACTTCCTACTAAAGAAATCGAAGAAATAGTATCTCCCATTCCAACCAAAGTAAGAGGATTATCGACTAAGATTGTAGGCACTGCAATTATTTCCAAATCTGCATATTCAGCAATACCTGTTTTCATCATTTTAGGACGTTTTAGATATTTAGAAAGTGCTCGTAATTCTTCCAACCCGACATCAGAAACACTTCGTCCTAATGACCACATAGGTTCACTTGCACAATTATCTGTTGTTCCTGTTTTAGCTTTATGAGCGGCTACAGATGATGCTAACACCATACCTTTGCGATTATTTTCAGGAGTAATTCTATAACAACTGTTTTGTATAGTTATATATAATCCAAACATATGTAATTGAATTCTTGAACACTTAGTTTTTTCTTTAATTTTTAATAATGCTTTAAAAAGATTTACACTATTGGGTTCATTTTCACACAAGCGAGCTAATTCTTCTTCACCAATAACTTCAAGAACATCTATTGTTTCTCGTTCATTTACACCTATAGAATCAACTTTAGGAACAATTTTATTTATAATAGCTTTTCTAATTGCAATATCTTGCGTTGAAGCTAATTCCAAATGAATGATAGCATTAGGAGAATATTTGCGCCACTCTTCAATTACCGGAAAGGCTTTATTAATAATCTTAACCCCACCCGTATTAATTGTTAAAGCATGAAAACCTGATAATACAATATAATCAAGTTTTTGATTTTTTATATCATCAACAAATGCCTTATTTATGGTTAAACTTAAATTCAAAGGATCATATGTAGCAATAAATCTATTTGACTTAGGACAAACAGACGTGTGTCCTAAATATTTAAATACATCACCCTTATCAAACTCTATAATCCAATGAATTAACGGAACATCATCAGCACGATTAATTGTATAAGCAGGAACAGGCTTCCCATTTTCATCAAAAGATAATAAATTATCTAATTTTAAAAATTGTTCTGCTTGCTTCTGAGGCAATGAATTAGTATGCACATAAACTTTCTGTATACCACAAGCAGCTAAAACATTACCGACAATTCCAGCTTGCCCCCCCATTTGCAAACGATTATACCCTACTTTTTGCATCAACCATTCATACACTTCAGGCTTTTCTGTAATCCATTCTTCAGCAATTACTTTTTAAAAACATCGAACTAATGCTTTAATAAAATCGCGTGGTCCATGAATTTTACTACGCCCAATACGATGCAAATGAATCCATGATATACCTATATCTAAAGCAAGTTTAGCAATTTGTTCTCCAGACAATTTAATTACCGCATCAATATTAGAATTAAATGCCGTTGCTACAGCTGCCACCTTTTTCATATCCGCCATAGCATTTGGTACTACCCTATAATTATCTTTCCAAATTTGCTTTAGCTCGGTATTACTCATAGACTATTCCTCGTCTTCATCATCCATTTCTTCAATAATATCTTCTTTATGTTGTTCTACATACAAATGCCATTGAGCTTGGCCAAAAGCCTTGCATTCCGGACAAACCGCATGCCATTCTGTTGTTTTAGCACCGCAAGAAGCACAAACCCACAAAGAATCATCAGCACAAGCATCATAACGAGCACGCCATGCTTTAGCTTCTTTTTTATCTTTATCAAATTTTTCTTCAACTTCTGCAATCATCTCACATACTTTTTTAGTACATGGATTATTAACCAAAAACATCTCAAGCTCAGACTTAGCTTTACCTAAAGCTCCATTTGCAAGACTAAATTCAGCAATTAATCTATTATTCAAAGAAGGACGCAATGAATTTACTTTTAACAATGTTTCCAAACGTTGCATTTTTTCTTTTCCATCTAAATCATCAAGCAAATTTATATAAGCATAAGCAATTTCATCTGTCGGATTTTTTTTCCATATACTAAACAAAACTGCTTCAGCTTTACGAACCTGATTATCGTTTGCTTTATAATAATCCGCTAATGCTAATGCTGCCGGAACTAATGTATCATCTGCAGATATTGCCTGATTAGCATATTTAAAGAAATTAACCTCATCACCTGATTTATGATATTCTCTTGCTCTTTCAAACAAAATCATAGCGCGTAAACGTTCATATTTAGCATGAGGAATAATTTTTTTCTTATATCCTGCAGTCAAAACTTGCATAGCACCATCCCAATCACCAGCTTTTGCTCTTAATTCATAAGCGCTTTCAATAATCCAATACAAATCCTGACGAAGTTCAAATGCCTTATTGACGGTTGCTAAAGCTACTTTAAATTCTTTTTTCTCCATTTGAGCTTCAACAGCAGCTTTCATTCCCACCATCTGAATATCAGCATTTTTCATCAATTTTTCAGATAGTTTTTCCATTTTATCATAGTTTTTCTCGCCCTTATAAATTTTCATCATCAAAACATCAATAATTGGATCTTTTCCAATAACCTGTTTCAACAATTTAATATGAGCACGAGCTTCTGTCATATCTCCAGATGTAATTGCTGTCATTGCTCTCAAAACCAGCAATAAAGAGCGGTCAAAATCCTTACGGTCAATAATGATTTTTTCACTAATTTTACCGGCCAAAACATCTATTGTTTCGTCTTCTTGCCCATCTCGATTGGCTAACAAAGAAGTTT
>JAFTNB010000099.1 GCA_017452115.1 Alphaproteobacteria bacterium | reverse complement strand
TTGAAGATTTTGACGACAAATATACACTTGATATTTTTCAAAAAACGGCAGCGGCAAATCGTAAGGAACTAGTAGCGACTAAAAAATATGGGTATAATAATGATTATCCATTAATGCTTAATAGTGTAATGAGTAACTATCCAGAAATGGAACATTTGCGTATTAACGGAGTGAATATTCATGATGAACGCTATATTAAAACTTTAGTAAGTCGAGCTCGCAGGGTTGCTGAAAATCTGATTGAAATTACGCAAAATTATCGAAATATCACCCTTGAAATGAATAAAGAAAATGTTAGAAGTAAACTTTATCAAAGTATCGGTGATGCAATTTTTATTCAAGTTGAGTTAGCGTATAATTTGGTAGAACAATTATCTATACAATTAGCGGCTTTACAGGAAGAGGTCCGTAAGCAGCGAAAAGATATTAAAGTGAAAGAAAAGTCTGTTCGCGGTATGGGAAATGCTAAAATTGAATTATTGAATCTTAAAAACAAATTACTAGAAACAGAATTACAGGAAAGTAAGCTAATTGCCAGCCGAGCTGCTGCCTTGCGTTCGTTATATTTTTATGCCGGTTTTTCACCTTTTAGTAGAGTTTTGTTAGAACAGAAAATTAAAATTATTGCAGATAATTTAAAAATTGCTTTTAATCAGGATATGATTAGCATGCTTACAATTTCTCCGGTTGTGGAAACAGGTACGAAAGAGTGGGAAGTGAAAGATGAGGATTGGGCTAAAGGTGAAAATTGGTTGGAACAACTGGTGGATGAACGAAAACAATTAGGTAAAAATGCTCTTGACGGTTATGTATCGGAAAATGTTGCTGTTTCAACTGCTGTAGTATCGGCAGATAATATGAATAGGGTAGATGATTATGATAAGCGCAAAATTTTGCAATTAGGGGCTTATGTAAAAAAAGAAAGTGCTGAATTGGAATGGAATATGTTGCAACGTATTTATCCGGAATTAAAAACACAAACTCCAAAAATTGAAGAAACTGTTATTAATGACAAAAAGTGGTATCGTTTATATGTGGAATCGGATAATGGCGGTTGGAGTAATCTTTGTGAGCGCTTGAAAAAGAATAATTTTGGATGTATTTTGCGCTAATAAAGTGTTTGTAAAATAAAGAGTTTTGTTTTATTATATTCTGTAGAAATATTGGAGTTAGGTGTTTTAATATGAGTAATCAGGAAACTGATAACAAGGAAGCTGTATCTAAAGTCAGCGAGATGGTAAAAAATGATGCTCCTCATTGGTCATCAGTTTCTGGGATTCATACTTTTGATAGTGCTTCATCTATTGATTTTGGCGGAAAAAATTTAGAAGCAGGTAAGTTTTCCGGTGAAAATTTAGAAAATGCAAATTTTTCGGTAGCTAACTTGGAAAAAGTAGATTTCTCCGGTTGTAATCTTAAAGGAGTGGATTTTTCCGGTGCGAATATGTCGGAAGCAAATCTTTCTGGGGCAGATTTGACTGGGGCTATACTTTCCGGAACAGTTTTAAAAAATGCTAATTTTACAGGGGCAGTTCTTAAAGGCGTAAAGCTTGATGAGGCTGATATTGAGGGGGCTGTTTTACTTGATATCAGTATTGAT
>JAFTNB010000098.1 GCA_017452115.1 Alphaproteobacteria bacterium | reverse complement strand
TTATATACCAACTTACCAATATCAATATCTAAATTAATATTCCAGTTTTTATACAAATTATAATTAATTTTAGTTGTACTCCACAACGGCTTAGATAAAAAATTCACCTTTTCAGTATCTTCCACCTTAAAAGAAACAGCTTCATTATTAGTCCGTTGAGGTGTACCATTATAAAAAAATCTTTCCGGTTCAAATTGGTTAATAGTTACATTACCACTTAGTTTTTTAATTCCTCCATCATTAGCATAACTGACATAACCTTGAAATAAATTTTGCCCAATAGAAACGTTCAAATTTCTAAATTCTAATGCATCATTTTTACTTTCTAAATCGCTATGAAAATTAAACACCCCTAAAGAATATACACTTGGAGCATAATCAATTTTAAAACTATCCAACATTTTCAAAAAATCCGGAGATTTTGCATGTAATGTGCCATTATAAAGCCAATTATCAATATCTTTTTTAATCTCACCATTATAACTAAATTCGATATTTTCCAACTTAGCCGTATTATTAATTGTCATATTGCTAAAAGTACCATTCATCACACCATCAGATACAAATTTTTTAAAACTCTCCAATCTCCATTCAGGTAATTTTATAGAAAACTTACTTAACCACGCTAAAATATCTTCACTTTCAAAATTATACTTCAAATTTTCAAATTCAAAGACATCACCATATCCCTTAACTTTTCCTGATACATTTATAGTAGCTCCAGAAATATTAGGAATATTTAATTTTGCAATATCCCATATACCATCTTTTAGTGTTGCATCTAAAGTAACATTTTCAAACGGCAAATTATCATAAATTCCCCAACCTAAATTAAACTTGCATTGCAAATCAATATTTTTCAAAAAATCTATTTGAGAAAAGAAGTACAATATTTTTTGATTAAGTGTACCGGAGCGAATATCATCTGGCATTTCTGATAAGTAGTTATCAAAATTAATACCATCAATATCCCCAACAACCAACATCCGGAATTTATCATTTTCCTTAACTAATGCAGCTTCACCTGAAATTTTAGTTTTATCCAAAATAAACTCTATCGGTGTAATTTTCAGCTCTGAAAGACTACCATCCAATTTGGCAACACCATTAAAATTTTGGTAAACCGAAGTCACTGGCACCTTAGGATTAATACCTAATGTTTTTAATAAAGCAATAATTGTATTAGAACGTAAACGAGCCTCACTCTGATAACGTAATTCCCCTTCTTTTCCGGCAAATATCGCTCCCCATAATTCAAATTTACTATCTCCGGACAAAGTGACTTTCATCGTATTTATATTAATTTTCTGCGGCAATACATCAATACTCAATTCCGCATCTCGCATTTTATAAGAACCATACTTAACATTTACTGCCTTAATATCAGCAATAATATCTGCAGAAGTATTAATAGCAAATTTACCATTTTCTTTAATTTGTTTAAGTTCATTAGTTAAGAAATATACTATAGGCTCTAAATCCAAATCTGTCATATCAAATGCTACTTCTATTTTATTAGCATCTTTCTCTCGCCCTTCCGTTATAGAATTTATAACCGGTATAATTATATTTCCTGCCCCGACAGTATCACCATACTTAATTACAAAATTAGATAACTCCATTTTCTGTGAATTTGCATTAACCTGAGTAGAAAAAGCCAAAGGAATATCATACTTCGCATCAAATTTAATATTTTTAAAATTTTCGGTCACAAATTGCATTAACTTTTTAGATTCAAATACCACATTTCCCGAAAAAACATTTTGTGACGGTAATACAGAACCATCAAACCGCAACATAGTTTGCGATGCCGGATTATTAATAACCGCATTAACAGAAGTACTCATATTTGTATCTAGGCGCCCTATCGAAAACGCAAAGCCGGCAGGATTACTGTCTTTTATATAACTTCCCTCAATTCTAAATGGACCAAGCAAACTATCTGCAGTCACTTCAGCAGATAAATTCCTAAATGTCCAGTCTATACCTTTCACACTGTCTTTAACTGTCAACGTAGCCTTTTCAATTGATAAACTATCCAGTTTAACCGGAGTTTCTGCCATTTTCATACGTTGTTCCGGCATTAACTCTGTATCCCAATTACACTTTCCGTTTTCATCCATCTGAACATTAACTAAAGGATTAATCAAAGACATTTTCTTGACATTAAATTCACCTTTTATAAACGGAATTAATTCTAGATTTGCCACCAAACGATTAATTTGTGCTAAAGGGACATTAGCACTTTGCTTATCATTATAAATTTTTACATTTTCTACTGTCAAATATGGCGAAGGAAAAAAACTCAATTCTACAGCACCATCAAAAACAACACGCTTTCCGGTCAAAGAAGAAAATTGTTCGGCAATTTTAGTTTTATGTTCATTCCAATCAATCGACATCACAAAAATCACAAAAGCCGTAACCAACAATATAACTAAAGCGGCAACAATCAGTATAATTTTTTTCACTACACCCTCACGTTACAAAATTCAAAAAACTAATCTTTGATTAAGTATTTTTATTATATTATGATAACATATAATAGTTAACAAGTTTTTATCAGGTTGCACACAAAATGAATACAACAACAAACAAACTGTTTCAATTAGCTTTGCAAGCTTACAACAATGCTTATGCTCCTTACTCTCAATTTTCGGTTGGCGCTGCCATATTAAGTACGAATGGCAATTATTTCTATGGTTGTAATGTTGAAAACATCTCCTATCCATGCGGAAGTTGCGCCGAACAAAACGCTATTTCAGCAATGATTGCATCCGGTGATATGAATATTGCTGAAATTTTAATTATTGCTGACAGCTGTGAACTCATAACTCCTTGCGGCGCCTGTTGTCAAAGGATTAAAGAATTCTCCACTCCCAACACCATAATTACCTGCTGCAACCTACAAGGCACACAACAACAATACACTATTAATCAGTTATTACCTAACGGATTCGCACTTAAGGAATTAAAACATGATTAAAACAACCGCCGAATATATACAAAAGCACATATATCCAATGACACCCTCAACATTAATTATTCTTGGCAGTGGACTTGGCGGTCTGGGAGAATTACTAAAAGATGCTGTTTATCTCAATTATCAAGACATTCCCAATTTTCCTCACAG
>JAFTNB010000097.1 GCA_017452115.1 Alphaproteobacteria bacterium | reverse complement strand
TTGAAACGCAAATAGCCGTCTTCACTATTATCAAACATATGAATACCTGATTTCAGGCAATCCAATAATGATGTCAGAATCAACGGTTTCATAATAATTTCTGCATCAATATTTTCATATTCAACACCATTTTTTCCTAATAAAAATATAGGAACAGGGAGAGAAGAATAATTTGAAACTTTATCGGATAATTCATCAAGCAAAATCAAATCAAAAAAAGTACTATTATCATCTTCTCTAAAAATATTAAAATCAGGCAAATATAAATTTAATTGAGAAACTAAATCTTCTGCAAAAAATTGATTTTGTGAAAGGAATAGAAGATTAGGCATGTTTTTATCCTTAAAAGTTAATACTTAATCCAGTTATTGCAGCCCAGCCTGTACTATTATCAGCTGTTTTCCGAGTATTACCACGAAAACGAACATAACCACCGCCAAGATAAAAATCTAAATATTTGTTTATTTGATATTGATTAGAATATAACAAAATTTGGCTGCGGTTGCGAGTTCTGTCAGCTCTGGCATCAAAATAAGCCAATGATGTTGTATAGGGACCTATTTCATAACTAATACCAAAATCCCAAGCTCTGCCTTCACGATAGTTATCAAATAAATATGGTGTTCTTTCTAATGAGAGAGATGTTTTCCGAGAATCTCTGCCTTCAATATAAGTTTTACGCCAGCTTCCGCCAATTATCCAGCCTCCAGTTCGAAATTGAGCTCCGGTACTAAATTCTTTGTCGTCATTATGATAAGTTGCATAAGCTACTGAAGCTGATAATTCTCCCCAGCCAATATCCAAGTTATGATAAATAGAACCAACATAGCCATCCTTACGTGAATAATGGGCAAATTTATTAATTAATCCTGTGCGGCTATAAGCATCCGGAACATAGGAGAAACCGACTAAAGTATTATAAAACTCCGGTGTAATATAACTTACTTTAGGGGCTGTACCATCGGTATTAAGTGCAGTTGAATTAAGTGTAGCAAACGAAGCTGTTTTTTTATTACGAATCCAGTTGGGATTAGAAATAAAATCAACAATTCGACTATCGTTAGTACTAAATGCACCAACAGTCGGAGCTCCTTGATGAAATTGGGCAGCAACGTTAGATGTTTGACCTATCATTAACCTACCTGCAGGAGCATCCATGATTGTATAAACCTCTTCACCCCATGTACCTTGAGAATAGTTTTTTAAATTATGATCAATACCTCCCATAAAATCTGCGTTCAAAGATAAACTGTAATCATCGTTATAAGTGTAAATCGCCGCTGTATTAAGGTGAAAATCTCCGGTACCTTGGTGATGATGTTCAAAATCACGAAAACGATGTTCAAGTGCGGAAAAACCATATAATCCGGTAGCAGAGCCATTAATTTCATAATCCCAATCAGCTTGCACAGAATAAGGAAACAGTAAAATTGTAAATATAATTCCGGATAGTTTTTTCATATTTGTATTCCTTAACTATTGAACTTTTGACTTTAACTGACCGCAAGCCGCTAAAATATCTTGACCTCGAGCAACACGAACCGGAGCAGAGAAGCCGGCTTTTTCTAACTCTCGAGAAAAAGCCATAACCTTATTACGTGAGCTGGGCTCATATATACATCCCGGCCACGGATTAAAAGGTATCAAATTAAACTTCGCTAAAATTTTATATTTCTTCATCAAATTAATTAATTGGTGAGCACAATCTAAACTATCGTTTATATCTTTAAGCAGCAGATATTCAAAAGTAATATATTTTCCCCAGCTGGCGCAGCGTTGAAATTCTTGGCATGCTTTCATTAATTCATCAATATGATATTTGTTATTAATAGGCATAATACGCGAACGAATTTCATCATTTGGAGCATGCAAACTGATAGCTAATCGTACACCTAATTCAGATGCAACTAAAGGAATTTTGGGAGCTATTCCTGAAGAAGAAAGAGTAATTCTTCTTTTGGATATTGCAATACCGTCACCATCGGAAATTATTTTTAAGGCTTTAAAAGTATTTTCTATGTTATGTAACGGTTCTCCCATACCCATAACAACAATATTGGAGAGATATCTGGTTTCATCAGAAGGCGTGGGCCATTCATTATAGGCATCACGGGCAACCATAAATTGCCCGACAATTTCTCCTGAAGTCAAATTACGTGTCAACTTTTGTGAACCGGTATGGCAAAAAGTACATCCGACAGCACATCCGACTTGTGTAGAAATACAAACAGCTCCTCTGTCTTCATCGGGAATGTAAACCATTTCAACCCGTTGACCATCGGAAAACTCTAATAACCATTTATGCGTTTTATCTACAGATACTTGTTCAGTAATAATTTTAGGACGGGTAATACTATAATTTTGAGCCAGCTTTTCGCGAAAATCTTTAGAAAGATTACTCATTTCAGCAAAATCTTTTACACCTTTATTATAAATCCATTGCCAAAGCTGCTTGGCTCGAAAAGGTTTTTCTCCAAGTTTGGCAACTTCGATTTCTATTTCTTCGCGGCTAAGACCTAAAAGCTCAATTTTTTCATTCATATTATTTCTTCTTACATTTTTTAGAAATTGCTAAATATGCTTGTGAAAACCCTTTCAGAGAATAAGTATCTTTAGTATTAGTACCCTTACTAGACGTTCCGGTAATAATCATTCTATCTCCTCTTTTCATAGCTGTTACAAGTTCCTTATCTGCAGCTTCATCAATTGCCCAAGCTTTATCTCCATCAATAAAAAGACGTGTATAGTTCTTATTACCGATTTTCACAACGACTTTGGATGTCGGCTTATAGGTATAGCCGGCATTAATATTAACAACGTCATAGCTTTTCTCGGCCGGACGGTGAGTTATTACAGTATAAATATCACCACGTTTGGTATATTTGCCTTCATCTTTCTTTGGTGTTGATGCCATATAACAAACAACTCCACCTCTATCTTGATAGTAATAAGCAATCCAATCACCGTATTCTCCCAATACTTGAGGTGCGGCAGCTTGAGCTGTTGTAGAAAATAAAAATCCCAGTAATCCAAAAGTTGCATAAATTTTTTTCATAGCCATATACCCACAATTAAATTAAACTTACGAATAATATATTGGAAAATTATATAAAAAATGTTAACTTCTCAAAAAAAGCAAGGTGATTTTTATATGATTAGAGATAACTATCTGGATATTAACAAAATCGTTAAAGATAAGAAGATTTTTCGGTTGTTTCGGGCAGTGGAGAATCATGGCGGAGCTTTACGTTTTGTGGGTGGGGCCGTGAGAAATGCTTTGCGAGGAATCGAAGGTTCTGATTTGGATTTAGCAACCGATTTAACTCCGGAAGAACTGGTTGAGGCTTGTACCGAACACGGACTAAAAACCGTACCTATAGGAATTAAATTTGGTACCGTAGGTGTGGTTATTAATGATAAAATTTTGGAAGTAACTTCTCTACGCAAAGATATTAAATCTGACGGACGACATAGTGATGTTGTATTTACTACTGATTGGGAGATTGATGCCTCACGCCGAGATTTGACTATAAATGCGGTTTATGCAGATGAAAAAGGAAATGTATTTGATTATTATAACGGAATTTCTGATTTAGAAAATGGAATTGTTCGATTTATTGGGAATCCAAATATCAGGATTAAAGAAGATTATTTGCGGATTTTACGTTTCTTCCGTTTTTATGCTGATTTTGGAATTGGAGAAATTGATGAAAAATCACTTAAAGCATGTAAAAATAATTGTGATGGATTAAAACAATTATCTGGCGAACGTATCCGTGATGAATTAAGTAAAATATTATTATCCAACCAAGCTGCAAAAGTAACAAAAATTATGGCCGATAATGGTATTTTAGATAATATTTTGCCAAAAATGAAACATTTTGAAAATATGGAATTTATTATTAAACTTTGTTGTAAATACCAGCTTCAACCCAACTGGTTGCGTAGGTTGTTTATTTGTTTTAATCCAGATAAAATGTTGGCAGAAAACTTGTCAACACGTCTTAAATTATCAAAAAAAGACCGATTGTTATTTGTAAGTTGGGCCGTCAATAATCTAGATTTAAAACAGCTTACGAATGAAAAATACTTAATGATGATGATATATCGTTTGGGGAAAGATTTTTGTTATCACAAACTCATATTAGAAATGGCTCAGCAAAACCAAGATATTGAAAATATTTCGGAATTATTACAATTTATTCAAAAAATGGAAATTCCGATATTTCCAATAAAAGGCAGAGATTTGATTGCACAAGGACTGAAAGAAAACGCACAAATTGGGCTAACCTTAAAAAAATTAGAAAATAAATGGATTGAAAGTGGATTTTCTCTTAATAGAGATGAGTTATTGAGTATGGCTGTTTAGAAAAAATTGCTTGTATTACTAAAAAAAATGAAGTAGTGTAAATTTGTATTTTTTATTGTTATGTTTTTCTAAAATTTAATTACTATGATTACAGCTGTTATACTCGGCTATGTCGGTTTTGGTGCATTAGCATGTACTATTGCCGCAAAAGGAAATCGTACCACTCATCTTAGTGATCCTTACTGGAATCCATTATACGATTGAGTGTAGGTGTTTGCTTTTTTAAGCAATGTGTAGATTATCGCAAAATAAGTGAAGCTTATTTGAGAACATTTTTGTTTTTTTGAACACAAATGTTCTCGGCGATAATTGTTATTTTTTTTATTATTCCGCAGCCGCAAAAAAGAAAGCTTTTTCCGCATTATCAACCGAGCAAAAATCCGTTTTATAAAAATCATCATAATTGTCTGCATATTCACGCAGAGCAAGCTCTACACATTCGTCAAAAGTGCGGTGTGTTTTATTTGCAACTTTAATAAGTTTAGATTGTAATTCTTTGCTGATATTTATAGAAATTTCACTCATAAATTATCCCTTAACTTTTGTATGTTATCAATTGAAATTGATAAAAAGAATCTATAACAAATTGCGAATCGAAGCAAGTGCTTATAAGGCAGGTATGGTGGCTAAAATAACAAAAAAACAAAAAACGACTCGAAAAAAAGAGTCAAAACAAAGGGTTAAGAATCGAAGAAAAAAACAAAAAAAATTTCTGCCCTTGGTGATAACTTTGTTTTTGATTCCACTTGTTTTTTTGGCTTTGTATATTGGATATTGTTATCTTACTTTGCCAAATTTGGATGAGGTATTATCACGCACCAGACAACCCTCAACCACTATTATTGCTGAAAACGGAAATGAAATCCAAAGTTTTGGACAGGTTTATTCTGAATTTGTACATAGTTATGAATTGCCGCAATACGCTGTTGATGCCATTGTTTCAACAGAAGACAGGCGTTTTTACAAACATTTCGGATTTGATGCAATTTCTTTCACCCGTGCTATGCTAACTAATTTGTTTAAACGCAGATACGCTCAAGGCGGCAGTACAATAACTCAACAAGCAGCAAAAAATCTTTTTTTAACTTCAAAAAAAACTATCCAAAGAAAAGTTCAAGAACTTCTTTTAGCTTTCTGGTTAGAACGTAAATTCAGCAAAGAGCAAATTTTAACATTGTATCTCAATCGTGTATATTTGGGAGCTGGAACTTATGGAATTGAAGCAGCTGCACAAAAATATTTTCAAAAATCATCTCGAGATTTAACGCTAAAAGAAGCGGCTGTCATTGCTGGTATGCTTAAAGCCCCTTCCCGTTATAATCCGATTGCTTCAGAAGAAAAAGCAGAGGCAAGAGCCAAGGTTGTTCTACAAAACATGCTTGCTGAACATAAAATTTCTGAAAAAGAATATAAAACAGCAATAAAAGCATCAATTAAACCGGAAATTTCGTATAAAGTCGAAGGTGCAAAACACTTTGCCGATTGGGTTTACGGAGAAACTAATGCCTACATCGGGGAACGTGACAACGATATTTATGTACACACGACACTAGATCAAGATTTGCAACAACATGCAGAAAAAGTATTGCAAAAAATGATTAAATCACATGCAAAATACAATGTTACAAATGGTGCCGTTGTAATCTTGGACAGGCACGGGGCTATTAAAGCTATGGTAGGCGGCGTTAATTATGCCAAAAGTCAATTTAACCGTGCTACTCAGGCATTGCGTCAGTCCGGTTCGGTATTTAAACCTTTTGTATACTTAACAGCTTTGCAAGAAGGATACACACCTGAAGACAAGATTAAAGATATTCCGATTTCTATTGATAACTGGAAACCGGAAAATTATGATCGTAAATATTATGGAGAAGTGTCATTACGTCAAGCTTTGGCAAAATCACTTAATCTGGCTACGGTTAATTTGGCTGAAAAAATTTCTCGCAGGAAAATTATTCGCAATGCCAAACGTCTTGGTATTACTACTCCTATCAGAAACACACCGTCATTATCTTTAGGCAGCTTTGAAGTAAGAGTAATTGATATTGCAACTGCTTATTCTGTTTTTGCTAACGGAGGATATGCTACTTGGCCGCATGCAATTAAAGAAATATATACTCGTGACGGATATCAGATTTATGAAAGGAAACAAGATACGGAAAACCGTATTATAAGTGCTGAAAATATCCGTTTATTAGGTGATATGCTGGTTGATGTAATAGAAAAAGGAACAGGAAAATCAGCTCGGCTTCCTTTTGCTGCGGCCGGAAAAACAGGTACAACTCAAGATTATCGTGACGCATGGTTTGTCGGATATACTGATGAGATTGTTTGTGCTGTTTGGGTGGGAAATGACGATAATTCTCCCATGAAAGGAATTACCGGAGGAACATTACCAGCTAAAATATGGAAAGAAATTATGGAACAAACAAGGTAAAAAACATAAAAAATTAGTGCTTTTTTATTATCTTTGATTATATTAAAAAGCAAATTTGATTTTTAAATAAATAAGGAAAAATACAAATGACTCAAAAACCTGTATTACTAATGATTTTAGACGGATGGGGATATCGCAGCCCTAAAACTCCTGATAACGCTATTGAAAATGGCAACACACCTAATTGGCATAGAATGTATGAAAATAATCCGCATTGTTTGATTGAAACATCCGGTTTAGCAGTAGGGTTACCGGATGGTCAAATGGGTAATTCAGAAGTCGGTCATACCAACCTTGGTGCCGGAAGAGTAGTTATGCAGGATTTACCAAAGATTGATTTAGCAATTAAAGACGGAAGCATCAATGAAAATCCGGTTTTGGTCAGTATGATTAATGAACTTAAACAAAATGGAAAAACAGCTCATGTTATGGGTTTGATGTCCCCCGGCGGTGTTCATTCTTCACAACAGCATATTGAAGCTTTATGCGAAATTTTAAATGACAACAATATTAATGTTGCTGTTCATGCCTTTTTAGACGGACGAGATACACCTCCATCATCTGCAGAAAAATTTTTGCAGGATTTTGAAAATGCCATTGCTGATTTGAAAAATGTAAAAATTGCAACAATTTCAGGTCGTTTCTATGCGATGGATAGAGATAAACGCTGGGATAGAGTTGAACTCGCATATAATAATATGGTTGAAGCTGATGGTGTTCGTTATGATACAGCTGATGATGCAATTAAAACTTCTTATGCAAATAAAATAACTGATGAATTTGTTGTTCCATGTGTAATCGGCGATTATAAAGGAATGCAGGACGGAGATGCTGTTTTGATGGCCAACTTTAGAGCGGATAGAGCCAGAGAAATTCTTTATGCTTTAGCTGATAGTGAATTTTCCGGATTTGTTCGTAAAAAAATCATCAAATTTTCTAAACATGTCGGAATGACTGAATATGCTGCAGATCAACAGCGTTTTATGGAAACAATGTATCCTCCGGAAGCACTTACACATATTTTAGGTGAAGTAGTAGCTGAACATGGTTTGACGCAATTAAGAATTGCTGAAACAGAGAAATATGCTCATGTTACTTTCTTCTTTAACGGTGGAGAAGAAAGAGAGTTCAAAGGAGAAGAAAGAATTCTAATTGCAAGTCCCAAAGTTGCAACTTACGATCTCAAACCTGAAATGTCGGTATATGAAGTAACAGAACAATTAGTTAAGGCTATTGAAGATAAACGTTTTGATGTAATTATCTGTAATTATGCCAATGGTGATATGGTTGGGCATACCGGTGTTATGGAAGCTGCACTTAAAGCAGTTGCAGCAGTTGACGAATGTTTAGGCAAAGTTGAAACTGCTATCAAAAATGTCGGCGGTGTAATGATTGTTACTGCAGATCATGGCAATGTTGAAAAAATGATTGATGAAAAAACCGGTGAACCATATACAGCTCACACTGTAGGCAGCGTGCCTGCTATTTTGGTTAACGACAAGAGCGGAGTTTGTGCAATTAAAGACGGTCGATTAGCAGATATTGCACCAACAATGCTTGACTTGCTAAACATTGAACAACCTTCAGAAATGACAGGAAAATCATTATTAATCAGGAACTAAAATGAATAAACTTTCTACCGCTGCAGTATTTTTGTTGGGTTGTATTCTGCTCTTGGGGGCAGAATACTCTCCGGCAGCGGCAGAAACTGTTTCTAAACAAGATTTAGCCAGAGTAGAAAAAGAAGTTGAGCTGCAAAACATAAAACACCGTAAATTACAAGCGCAAGCTAATCAGATTAACATGGAATTAACGATGGTTAGTCAGGAAATGATTAAAGCAGCAAGAAAAATCCAAAATAATGAAGATAAATTATCTAAAATGGAAGCACAATTAGAAATTCTTAAATCTTCTTTACAAAAAGCAGAAACTGAATTTACAACTCAAGATGAAAACCTAATAAAAACTTTGGCTGCATTACA
>JAFTNB010000096.1 GCA_017452115.1 Alphaproteobacteria bacterium | reverse complement strand
CTTTATCTTCATCATCAAGAGCATAATAGTTATTGCCGCCGACTACGATTTTATATAAAGGAGGTGTAGCAATATATAAATGCCCGTTTTCAATCAATTTAGGCATTTGTTGATAGAAAAATGTCATTAATAGTGAAGCAATATGAGCTCCGTCAACATCCGCATCGGTCATGATAATAATTTTTTCATAACGTAAATTATCTTCATTATAATGCTCTTTAATTCCACATCCCAAGGCTTCTATCATATCTTTAATTTCTTGGTTTTGTGTTATTTTTTCCAAACTTGCGGAAGCCACATTAAGAATTTTACCACGCAATGGTAAAATAGCCTGAGTTACTCTATCTCGTCCCATTTTAGCAGAACCACCTGCAGAATCTCCTTCAACAATAAATATTTCTGTATTTTCGGCTGCTGCTTGCGAACAATCTGCCAGTTTTCCCGGAAGACGTAATTTTTTAGTTGGTGTTTTGCGAGTTTGTGCTTTTTCTTCTTTTTTCTTGCGGCGGCTCTCGGCACGTTCAATTACATAATCAAGCAAAGCTTGAGCATTTTCTTTATCTGAAGAAAACCAATGATCAAAAGAATCTTTTACCGCTTGTTCAACCAAACGAACAGCTTTGGTTGAAGTTAACTTATCTTTCGTTTGTCCTTGGAATTGGGGATCACGAATAAATACTGATAGCATAATACAAGCGTCGCTTAAAAAATCTTCTGCAGTAACAGTTGCTGCTTTTTTTATATTTGCCATTTCTGCGTATTCTTTTAGTCCGTGCAATAAAGCAGAGCGGAAACCCAATTCATGAGTACCGCCATCAGGAGTAATTACGGTGTTACAATATGAATTACAAAAACCGTTTTCATCTTCCGGCCATGTAATTGCCCATTCGACACGACCTTCGTCATTTGCTAAATCTGCATCTCCTGCAAAAACAGTTCGGTTAATTGTAGTTCGTGCACCAATTTGATAATTTAAAAAATCTCGTAACCCGTTAGGATAATGCAATTCGGCTTCCAGAGGTGTTTGGTCCCCTTCGCTTAAAAGTTCTTGGGCGCATTTCCATTGAATATGAATGCCCTTGAATAGGAACGCTTTTGAACGAGCCATACGATAAACTCGATTCGGATAAAGTGTTGAGCTGCCGTCAAAAATTTCGGCATCAGGTTTAAATGTTACAGTTGTTCCTCGCCGATTCGGAGCATTGCCGATTAGCTCAAGAGCTGTTTCCGGTTTTCCTTTATGATATACTTGACGATATAACTTTTTATCACGGGCAATTTCTACGATTAACGTTTCTGACAGAGCATTAACTACCGACAATCCCACTCCGTGCAATCCACCAGAAACTTTATATGCTCCGCCGCCAAATTTTCCTCCGGAATGTAACATTGTTAAAATTACTTCAAGTGCAGACATATTGGGATATTTAGGATGAGGATCAACCGGAATACCACGTCCGTTATCTGTAATGCTTACCGAACCATCGGCATTCATTCTGACTTCAATTTTGTTAGCATAACCTGCTACAGCTTCATCCATGGAATTGTCAAGAATTTCTGCCACTAGATGATGCAAGGCACGTTCATCAGTACCGCCAATATACATCCCCGGGCGAGCACGGACTGCTTCCAGTCCTTCCAAGACTTGAATATCAGACGCGGAATAAGTTTCTTGCTTTGGTGCGGTACTTTCAAATAAATCAGACATAAAAAAACCTCTAAAATTTCAAACTTAAGCTAAAAATACAGCAAAGCTCTTGACTTTACAAGGATTAAAAAAAGTTTTTTTGATAAATTTTATTTGACAAAATGCTTTTTCTAGCCTAACGTTT
>JAFTNB010000095.1 GCA_017452115.1 Alphaproteobacteria bacterium | reverse complement strand
ACTCTGAATTATACTAAAAACAAAAAGGCATTTGCATAATCATTTGGCAAATACCTTTTGTCATAACTATAGTATAAAATTTTTCTTCTGATTATGTAAAGAAAATCTCTATAAAACATATTAGTTGGTCTGTAAATGTCAAGTGAAAATGACGAAAAACGCTCATTTAAAATGTACAATTTTGAGCGAAGAATCAGTCATCAGAATCATCAAAGATTTTTCTGCCTTTGATGCGGTAGGAATTGCCGGTAATTTTGATAACTTCGCAGTGATGAACCAAACGGTCAATAATTGCGTTTGCGATGACAGCGTCGCCAAACACATCGGTCCATTTAGAAAACGGCTGATTAGTGGTAAGGATAGTAGGTCTGAACTCATATCTTGCGGCAATCAGCTGAAAAAAACCAAAGGCGGCGTCCTTATCAACAGGCAAATAGCCAATTTCGTCAATAATTAAAACAGTGTATTTCAGGTAATGCTTAACAACCTTCTCAACTCGGTTTTCTTTTGCCGCCTGTTTGAATTTTTCCATAAGCACGGCAAAGTTAATGAAATAAGTGGAGATTCGCTTGCTTGCCGCTTCAATACCGATAGCGGTAGCAAGATGTGTTTTGCCTACGCCGCTTGAACCGATAAAAATGATATTTGTTTTTTCATCAATAAATCGAAGGCTCATAAAATCCAGAATCTGCTCCTTGTTAATTGTCGGCTGAAAAGAAAAGTCAAAGTCTTTTATGGTTTTGATGTACGGGAAGTGAGAAACGGTAATATTGATTTTTCTTGCTCTTTCATCTCTGAAAGCGATTTCGGCTGAGGTCAGTTCCAGTAATGAATCCTGTAGAGTATTGTTTTCCTTTACCGATTTGTCTATCACATTGGGCAATATCTCGTTCATTTTGAAAAGAGATAACTCCTCAAGGTTATTCTGTAAAACATTAAAGCTTGTCATATATTTCTAAATTCCTTTCCGCAATTTGTTTGATTTCATCATCATCAAGCCGTTTGAGCGAGCTTCTGCGAGCTATTTCAATATAGTCGGAATGATTGAAATTCATCATTTTGTCGCTCTTTTCCCAGTGCCGCACAAAGTGATTGTTAAAGGAAATATCAAAGCCCGAACCTGTATCTGAAATATCAATCTTTTTGCCAATATACTGCGGCGGAACGGAATATTTCCTTCCCTCGTAAGAAATCATTGACTCTGCGCTGACTTTTCTTTTTACCGTATCGACAAAGTAGCCGGTCAGAATGTCAAGGTTTGTTTTAATCAGAAAAGGCTTTTCTAATTCTAATAAATCAAACGGTTTTCGACCTGTTGCCTGACAAACCGAAGAATTAATCTCGTAATTCAAATCATTGGCAATTCGCTTAATATCATCAAAACAGGTGACGTCACCACTATATACCTTAAGACGATTCATCAGCTTTGCCGTAACCTCTACCTTGCCTTTGGTTTCAGGTCGATAAGCGACGCAGGCTTTTGGTACAAAGCCGCAATCCTCGGCGAAAACTTTAAAGTTTTCGTTGAATACAGGCTCGCTGTACTGCGTACGAGCCTTGTCAATAATTGAGCGCATATTGTCAAAGAGTATTTCATGCGGCACGCCGCCAAGATACTTGAACGCACAGGCGAGGCAAAGCTCCACCTGTTGCAAATCTCTTGTTTCGGTTACCATAAGGAATTTAGTTCTTGAAAATCCCAGGATTAACAAGAATACATTAAACTTTATCGTTTCACCATCCTTTGTTTTAAATTTAAGCGATTCTTTCCAGTCCACCTGAGCTTGTATGCCGGGGTTGGTTTCAAAACGGATAACGGCGTTATTCTGCTTTTCAATGTTCATATTGTGAATGTATCTTTTAATTGTTGAATAGCTGCCGGTATATCCGTGTTCTTTAGCAAGATAGTGATAAATAGCTATTGCCGGAGCTGTGGTTTTGACCTTTTCCTCAATAATATGTTCAAAGCCATCTGTCTGTTTTTGATATGTACGCTGAGGCGGTTTCTCTCCTTTTTTTGCGATTTCCACATATCTGCTGACTGTTCTGCGGTCACAGTTAAGCTGCCTTGCCAGCTTTGAGCAATTTACCTTCAATTCCGGTTGCTCTTTCATTATGTGCTTCACCCTCTCTAAAATGTCTTTCCTTTGGTTCATATTTCTACCTCCTGAGGAAAGTATACTCTCCTCAGAAGTTATGTGCCAGAATTGTACATTTTGAGTTGGCGATTTTGTGCATTTTCAGTTTAGCATTTATAGGTGTTACAAAGTCAACTTTAGGAAAAGTTAATTTTACTTAAATTAAGATAAAGTGCAATCAAAAATACAGTCAATTGCAGTCAAAAGTGCTGTCAAAATCAAGCATTTATCATATTATTTAAAAATTTCTAAATTAAAAATACTATCAATCTCAAAAATACCAATCTAAAAGATCTGAATGAGTTCTGACAAAAATATTTTGGAAGTCAACGTTATGAAAAATACTAATATCACTTACACACAGCAGGGCGATT
>JAFTNB010000094.1 GCA_017452115.1 Alphaproteobacteria bacterium | reverse complement strand
TTGAAAAAATGCTTAACAAGTTTCATCAGATATCCGGTATTAATAATCATATGGGAAGCTTATTTACTGAACATGCTGAAAAATTGGCTCCGGTTATGGACATTTTAAGAAGACGCGGTTTATTCTTTTTAGATTCCAAAACCTCGGCTAAATCCGTAGCTAAACAAGTTGCGGCTGATTATGCCGTCGCTTATGCTCATCGACATGTGTTTCTTGATAATACAAACGAAAAAGATTATGTACTGAAACAACTAGCTCTGACAGAACGTATAGCTCGCAGAAATGGTTATGCTGTTGCTATCGGCCATCCTAAACATGCCACATTCTTAGCTCTTAAAGAGTGGTTACCGACATTAAAGCAAAAAAATATAAAAATGTTGCCATTGAGCCAAGTTGTCAAAATACTAAATCCACATATCTCTTATCTACATTAATATCTGCCTTCTGTGACCAATTTATAGAGTTGAGAATCGGATAATATTTCAGGCAAAATAATTCCATTTTGAATTTTAGGGGTATAGAGCAAATAAAATGGCAATGATTTACGTCCGTATTTTTCCATAAATTTTAATGTTTCAGGTTGATAGTCAACTTGATTAGATGCCAATAAAATTAAATCTCCGTTTTTGATTAAGCGCTGTAATTTAAAATTATTAATTACCACAAAATCATTAAATTTACAAGTCAGACACCAATCAGCTCCAATTGCGATTAATACTGCTTGGTTATTTTTCAGATATTCTTTTATTTGTGTCCTTTGTTCCTTATGTATGGGTAGATTATTAGTTTCGGTAACTACAGTTTTTTGAGATAATTTCATATCAACAACCGCAATTATAAGCAAAACACAACTCAAAATAAGGGAAATTATTTTAACAATTTTACATACTGCAGCTCTTGTTTCCGGATTTTCTCTTAATCGATTAGTTTCTTGTATTATAATATTAGTAAAATACCATATTCCAACTAACAATAAAAGATAAATACAGATACGTATTGCAGTATATATTCCTGTTTGCACGGCGATGATTGATAATATCCAGATGAAAGTTAATAAGAGCATTATATTCATCAGATAAGTTAAAGTTTTCATCCATTTTCCGGGATGAGGAATTAATTTAGCCCATTGAGGTTTAATAACCAATAGCCAGTAAGGCAAAGATAATCCCAGCATAACAGCCGTCAAAATAATGATAATGTCACCATAAGAACCAGCCAGAGCAAAACCAAGAGCTGTTCCAAGATATGGGGCACTACATGGTGTAGAAAGTAAAACTAACAATAATCCGCTTAAATAATTCAGCATATTTTTTTGATTAGATTTGGAGCGTATCAGATTGTCTACCCATTGCGGCGTTTTGATGTTTATTACTCCACATATTTGCAGAAAAAATACTATAATTATAATGGCAATAAACAACAAAAATTCTACACTTTGGAATTGCATTCCCCAGCCCAAGACAAAACCAATATATTTAAGAATGAGTAATATACATGTGAGTATTGCAAAAGCACTAATTATTCCAAGCAAAGTATATAAAAATCCGTATCTAACTTTAGTTTCTATGCTTGCGCCAAATTTACTTAGGGATATAATTTTTAACCCCAATACAGGAAATACACAGGGCATGAGGTTTAATAAGAATCCACCGACGAATGCTAACCATATAATTCCCCAGCTTAATGTCGGTTTGTCAGTATCAAATATTGAAGCTTTGTTTGGTTTTATTTTTTTTCTAATTATATTTATATTATCTGATTTTGCAGTAACCTCAAATTCCATACCATTAATTTTTTGTTTTTTATCAATCGGATAAACAACAACATCAATATTATTATCATAAATACTTATTATAGGAGCAGTAAATTCAATATTATTTGCAGCAGAAATATAAAATTCAAAATTGTTTACATTGTTATCGGTTTTAAATTTTATTTTAAGATACTCCTCATCACTTGCAGATGTATAAATGGTTGCTTGTTGCAGTTTTAACTCATCACTTGCTTCTTTCAAAACAGCATTAAAATGTTGCTGTATCATATTATTCATTGATGTATATTGTGCAACTCCGGTATCAATGCTTAATTTTGGAGTAAGTGTAATTTCTTGACATTCAAAATTTATATTACATAGCGGAAAAGTAATTTTGGGCTCAACAATGCTTACGGTTTTGGGGTGTTGCAAATTTGTTTTAAGAGGAAATATCCGAGAACCAATGTATCCCCCTAAATTTCTATTGTCAGATAAAATATTAATTCTGTTTTGTAACGGACGATACAATATAAAATCAGCAATATTTTTTGAATTTGCAGTTTCTATTTTTATTGTTTTTTCGCCATAATCAGGAATAAAATATCCATT
>JAFTNB010000093.1 GCA_017452115.1 Alphaproteobacteria bacterium | reverse complement strand
GGGTACAGAAAGCCGTTCTCTGGAAGATATTTCTGATGAAATTGAAAATACCGGCGGACAAATTAACGCTTATACAGCACGTGAATTTACATCATTTTACGCGCGCATGCTCAAAGATGATGCCGAACTTGCCCTTGATGTGATTGCCGATATGCTTCGTCATCCTTCTTTTCCGGAAGATGAGCTGATTAAAGAAAGAGATGTTGTTATTCAGGAAATTAAACAAAGTATTGATACTCCGGATGAAGTCGTTTTTGATTATTTACAAGCACAGGCTTTTGCTAATCAGGGGCTGGGTAGCAATATTTTAGGACCTGAAGAAAATATCCGCAAATTTACACGCAATGATTTGTATGGATATCTGACAACTAATTATGCTGCAGAAAATATGGTTGTATGTGCAGTCGGTAATATTAAGCACGAACAGTTGGTTAAATATGCTTCTGAACGTTTTTCAGACTTGCAGCCTAAAGTTTCTTTTGAAATAACTCCGCAAAAATATTGTGGCGGTTTTCGTAGTGAAAAAAGAGATATTGAACAAGTTCATATGGCAATCGGATTTGAAGCTTATCCATATTATAATAACAAATATTTTGCCGCTATGCTCTTGTCTAATGTTTTAGGCGGAGGGACATCTTCTCGACTTTTTAGAGAAATCCGTGATAAGCGAGGTTTGGTGTATTCGGTATATAGTTTTTCAAATTCCCATACCAGTAGTGGTATGTTAGGGATTTATGCTGGAACTACTCATAATGAACTACCAATACTGATGCCTGTTTTATGTGATGAAATCAAAAGAATATGTAATGAAAAAATTACCCCATTAGAATTGCATCGAGCACAAATTCAAATGAAGTCGACTATTCTTATGGCAATGGAAAGTTCTTCTTCAGTTAGCGAGGTACTTGCCAGACAACATTTGATTTATAACCGAATTATTCCGATTAAAGAAATGGTAGAAAATATCGAGTCTGTAACTCAAGATGAAATCTTAAATACCGCTCAACATATATTTTCTAGCAATCCAAGCTACTCATTGGTTGGCTCATTTAACTAATATATGGATTATGCCGCATTGCAGCAAAAATTACAGGTGAAGAATGGTTAATCTTCTACTCGCCGAACCTCGAGGATTTTGTGCCGGTGTGTGCCGTGCTGTAATGATTGTAAAAGATGCATTACAAAAATATGGAGCACCGGTATATGTACGTCATGAGATAGTGCACAATCGTCATGTTATTCAAGAACTTGAAGAAATGGGCGCCATTTTTATTAATGAACTGAATGAGGCTGATATTTCTCGTCCGCTGATATTTTCAGCCCACGGCGTTTCTGTTGCAGTTGAACGTCAAGCTCAAGAGAAAGGATTTTCTGTTATAATTGATGCAACTTGCCCGTTAGTCGATAAAGTTCACCGTCAAATTCGTAAATATGCTGCCAATAAAATGAATATTGTTGTGATTGGTAAGGCCGAACATCCGGAAATTATAGGAACTGTTGGTCAGCTTAATGACATCAGCAAAGTCCAAATTATTAAAAGTGTTGAAGATGTTGATACTTTACCATTTCCTATTGATGAACCTATCGGTTTTGTAACTCAAACCACTCTTTCGGTGGATGAAACGCAGGAAATTTCTATGGCTTTGCGCCAACGTTATCCTCAACTTTCTTCTTTCAAAAATGATGATATTTGTTTTGCAACCACCAACCGTCAGGCTGCGGTAAAAAAAATTGCGGAACAAAGTGAGGTAGTGATTGTAGTCGGTTCTAAAAATTCTTCAAATTCTCGTCAATTACGGGAAGTAGCATTAAAAGCCGGAGCAAAATCCGCTTATTTAATTGATGATGTGTCAGAACTCCCATGGGAGGTATTGGACACTGCAGAAAATATTGGTATAAGCGCCGGTGCATCAGCTCCTGAGCATTTGGTTGCGGAATTAGTCGGAACTCTGAACTTGCGTTATGATAATATTAAGATTCATCATGTTATTATTGCCAAAGAAAATGTAAAGTTTAAGGATTAGTACACGGAGGTTGCATGTCACGCGCAGAAGACATTTTTCAAAAACTGGTATATTTTGGCGAAGATGCAATTGATGAATTTATATTAACCTCTCAAACAGAAGAATTATTCCTTGATTTTAAGCAGGCGGTATCTACAGGTAAAAATTTTACTTCATTACATCGCGATGATCGAAAAAATTTATCTAAAGCAATTTCCGGATTTGGAAATTCTGAAGGCGGAGTAATCGTTTGGGGAGTAGAATGTTCTCGTGATATTGAAATAGGCGATGTTGCCAAAGCCAAAGTTAAGGTCAAAAATGTACATCGTTTTTTGAGCTGGCTCGAGAATGCAATCTCTGGCTGTACAATTCCCAGTCATAATAAAGTGCGTAACCATATAGTCAGCTGTGATGAAAATGGTGATGGCTTTGTGGCTACATATATTCCTAAATGCGAAATTGCTCCTTTAATGACAACTGTAGGAAGTACAATTTATATTCGTTCCGGTTCAAATAATGTTCCTGCTCCATATGCTGTTATTGCCGGTATGTTCGGACGCCGTCCCCAACCGGATGTCGAACTTGATTTTTGCAATATGAAGTTGGAGCTTTTGCAGAATATTGATGAAGACATGTTGTATCCAAATAGTATTGATAATCCGCCGGAACAATATGTAAAAATTAGTTTTTCAATAAATTGCTGCAATAACAGTAACGTAATTGCCCGTGAATTATATTTGAGTTGTACAATCAGCTCCACAGGCAGTGAGTATAATAAGGTTCGTTTTCTGAATTATAACCAGATGGATTCTATTGCCGGTATTGAAGGACAATTAAATTTAATTACCCGTCCGGAATTACGCTTACCGCCCCGTGGTGCAATTAAATTTACTAATGTAAATATTATTCTCTCTCCCTACGCTGAAGAAGATTTGCTGGTTGATGGTGTTATCGGAGCAGAAAGAGCAGCTCCTAAAAATTTCAGGATTTATGCTCCTAAAAATAAATTGCGCTCCTTTGTTGCAAAAGTAATGCGTCAAGAAGAAGATAATTCGTTGTTACTAAACGAATTTTGTAGTGAGTTTATGCAGAAAGAGTAGCCAATGCCAATATTAGAAATTTTTACGGACGGAGCTTGTTCCGGCAATCCGGGAGCCGGTGGTTGGGGTGTAATTCTCCGTTATGGAACAATAGAAAAAGAGATGAGCGGAGCAGAAGCGGAAACTACCAATAATCGCATGGAATTGACTGCGGTTATCCAAGCCCTAAAAGCCTTAACCAGAGATTGTGAAATTGTTATTCATACGGATAGCCGCTATGTTATGGATGGTGTACAGAGTTGGCTTCATAATTGGAAAAAAAATAATTGGCGTACTAGTAATAAGAAATCCGCAGTAAAAAATATAGATTTGTGGCAAGAATTGGATGAATTACTGGTTAAGCATAAAATTCGTTGGATTTGGGTGAAAGGTCACAATGGACATCCTGAAAATGAACGAGTAGATAAATTAGCTCGTGATGCGATTAAGAATTTATTGTAACAAAAAATTCATAATATACATATTGTCCAAATAGACGAAAAATGTTATTGTTCACTTGTCTTAATCTAACAAGTGAGAGGATTTATGTTTACACAAAGTCCACAAAATATATCTGGAGCTGTTATCTTTTTAGAAGAGCATTGCGAAGGAGAGTATAATATCAAGAATAATCGGATTGTATATAATAGAAATTTACGGATTCCGGATATT
>JAFTNB010000092.1 GCA_017452115.1 Alphaproteobacteria bacterium | reverse complement strand
TTCACCAATACCTAACTTGTCAATAATATTCGGCTGCTGGAATGCACATAAGTAAGCCTGACGTTTTTTACGTCCCTCTTGTAAACCGATAATAAAGTAATCTCGAAACATCGGGTGTTTTAACATTGGGGCGGTTTCATCAATCATAATCAGTGAGGGAACACCTGTTTCTCCGGTTTCACCCTGAATACGATGCATAATATAACTAATTACAGCAGGAGCCAGAGTTTCATCCTCAAAAATATGGGTAAAATCAAATGCCATAAAACGCTTTGACTTCAAATCCAAACTATCATTCGTCGCATTAAAAATACTACCATATTGTTCAGGATAAACCCACTTAAACAATTCTCGACGCATATTACCGGTTGGCGAAAAACAACTCTTATATAAATTAGTCATTATTCTTTCTTCCGGTTTGAGATAATCAAAAGCAGTCGTAACTGCACGAGCAATCTCTTTTTCTGACTGCGCATCATCAACTAAGGTAATAGCGCGCATCCAACGTCGAAGAAAAGCACGATTATTAGGAGTATTTGCACAATCGAAAGGATTAATAGAAACATTTTTCTCATCGCCGTCAAATCCGACATAAGCACCTCGTACGGCACGAGTGAAAATTTCGGCACCGCGATAACGATCAAAGAAAAATACTTTTAAATCATGGTGACGCATAGCTTGTCCGGCCAAGAAAGTAAGCAAAGTAGTTTTACCTTGTCCTGTCGGTCCGATAATACAACAATGGGCAACTGCGGCTTCTTCAGCGCTTACATGAAATTGAAATTTATAAGCAGAACCTGTAGTGGTACGAAAAATAGAAATAGGTCCGGGGCCCCAGTCACTTTTATTAAAACCATCTGATGGTTTTTCAAAGCAAACAGCAGCCGCAACAACACGAGAAAGATAGCGATAAGTACGTGGAAAAACTTCATAAGTAGGAAACTGGTTAAAAAATGTAGCTTGTGCAACCCAACCTTCACGTACCGGTGTTACACCAAAAGTACGGCAAATACGCTGCACTTCTGATTCTGCAAAATCTAATTCCTCTTTACTATCTCCCAATAATACCATTGACATCGCGTATTCTGTAAGAGATTGATAATCAGCATCACTATCTTCTATGGAAGAAAGGGCAATAGCATATTGTTCAACAATTTCCGGAGAAAAACTTGTAACTCGTGCCATACGTTGCTGTTGCATTAATAAGGCCTGTGCTTTAGGTTTGAAAATCGGTTTAATATTATGTAAAAGATGAAGTTCGCAATCAATGGACAGTAATGAAGCTACCATAGCCTCATCCATAAAATCTCCGGTACTACGAATTCCCATAGTAATAGCTAATTTCTCTTTATCTCCGGAAAAAAAGCGAATCACTCCATCTTCTCCGGTAAAATGGATATGATCGGCAGTCAGCAATTCATTAAGTTGCGCCCCCTCTGCATTGCGTATTTTAGGTTGAGGGCGGGATAAAGGACTACAAATTTTAGAAAATAGCGCAAAAGGACTATCTTCTGCCTTGCTATCTTCAGTTTCATACATAGCTTTAATACCATAATCATTCAAAGTAGCAAGCAAAGACTGCGATGCGTAGTTTAAATCTTTGAGCGCATCATCACGATCGGTAACACTTAAAACAATATAATGTGCATTACTGTATACACGGTCAAGAGTGCTACGCCAAATATCTGATACCTGCTCCAAAAGAGGATTATTAAATCCTCTAACTTCGGCATCAAGAGGAATTTTTTCCCGCAAAGTAATAACTCTGCTATAAACCTGCATGCCGGCCATACCATCTATCCATGCCTTGCGTGCTTCCATCATAGCAATAATTTTTTGTTCTTCAACAAAGGCAAGGTCTATACCCTCAACCTTAAAAACACGCATAAGCGAACCATTATAACAACGTACAGTTATACCATCTGATAACAACTTACTAAATGGTAAAAAATCCGACACTCTAGATTCATGAGGTTGAGGCAATACCAAACTACCGATTTTGGTTACCCAAAGACCGGCGAATGCAGCTGCAGAAATAAATCCGATGATTGCTACAATAATTTCAATACCGGATAAACCTTCTACAAATATCTTAAAAAAATCAAAATCAGGGTGCAAATTTATTCCCCTTCGTCGGATAGAGGTTGGTTGATGTTTTGTTAGCCATGCCAAAAGCTTGTATCATATTACCAATATGAGGTTCTTTTGCTCCAACCAGTACAATGGCAATATGCCCAAGAACAATCAGCATAATAAAAATCAGAGGGTTCATATTGAAAGTACCGATAAAGATAAACATAAACGGAAATTGCAGCCCAAAGTTTAATAAAACCGGCAAGAACGGCCCCCATAAAATTTTAGGAGGATTAGCTACCGCTTTTAAAATAGGCTCTCTCATCTTCACCCCACAAAATTTATTACAAATACATCTTATGCAATATATTTTTCCATTGCAATAAGCATCACAAATTTTCCACCACCGGATAAATGTGGTGCTGTTTTAGTATCAGAATAGCATTTTTTTATGAATATATAGTTAATTTTGCGATGTTGTTACTTTGTGAGTTTTGTCTTCTGTTTTGCTTTTGGCCAACCAATCATCTAAGTTACTGCTTGAACTTCGAGAAGAATCAAAAGAATGAAGCGCAACATCAGAGTTAGTTGTTGCCGCAGCCGCAGGTAATGTTTCTTTATTTGTACTTTGGGCTTCTTTTTCCGGCATACTAAAGCTACTATCAGAAGCAGTAGCTTTAAGAGTTGAAGAAGCATTGGCTTCTGTTAAATTTATTGATTGCAATTGAACTTGAGGTTGTTCTTCAATTACAGCCGGCGAAAAGACAACAGGTATTGTTTTTTCCGGTTGAGATGCTTGTTGGACTAATTTATATATATCATTAATACTATTATCATTTTTTATATTAACAGCTTTTTCAATTTCTTTAAGAATCGCTTCCTTTTTTATTTCAATCGGAGATGCCAAAATATTTACCTTATCTGTTTTTTTATTATCAGAATTAACCTCTTGAAAAACACTATCTGCCATTTTTTGTAATTCTTCAGCAGAATATACTTTCTGCTCCAATGCATAAGCTGAACTGATAAAAGATATTCCACAAAGTAAAATTGTTTTTAACATGGGCTTTCTCACAAATTATTAGCCATTCGGATTATCACAATAACATTCACCTTTACGACAACTCATCACACATTCCTTTCCCGGCGGCGGAGCCCCACAATCAGAAGCACTAACGCAATCACCTGTACCTTTTGGCTCACAATCATCTCCACAATCATAGCCATATTCCAAATCATCAGCAAGCTCATCTGCGCCGGTAAAATAAGCAATAAACATCCCCATTACAGATACCAAAAATAAACCAATAGCAATATTAGCAAACCATTTCCAGCTGATTTTATTAAATACTGCCATAAAAGCGAAACCGATTAATCCAAAGCCCCCTAGCAAATATACCAGTTTTCGAGAATCCACCAATGTGTTTATGGCTTTACCACGGATTTCGGTAAAAATATTCCCTTCAGCTAAAGCTTCTGTCGGCAAACAAAATACTAATGCCAAAAGAAGTACAAATGATAAACATTTTGCTGTTTTAGACATTATATTTCTCCCAATTACTTAAGCGTATCAGTCACACCTTGGAGTTCTTCTCCGCTGACATATTGTATGAAAGCAGCAGTCATAGCAATAATCATAAGACCGATAATAATCGCACCCAACCACTTCCAGTTTAAATTTCCAAAAAAACCACCAATTGCAATACCAACAATACCAAATCCGGCAACGACATAAATGATATCTCGCATACCGGTGAAAATTTCTGCACCTTTAGCCGTTAATTCTTCAAACAAAGCATAAGAATTTTGTGGGGCAACAAATGATAAAACACCAAAAAGTAATATAGCGAGCAATACAACTTTCAAGCTATTATGAAATATTTTAGATATATTTATAAATTGGTTCATACCGCCTCCACTAGTATTTTATTTATTATACCTTAAAACAAGTTATATTTCCAGTTATTTTTCTTATAATTATAAAGAGTTAAGATATTGTTTACAAACAATTATTATAGCTGTAATAAAAATTTCATTTTGTAACATCTACTATAAATAAAAAAAATGGGGCAGCAACCTCCGCCCCATTTTTGTTATGTATTGGCAATAATTATGGTAATGTAGTACCAGAACCACCACCGGTAAGAGTATCGCCGGTAAGACTAACCACATCGCCACTACCAGAGTCTGTTGTAGCGTAGTCAATAATTGCACCGGCAGCAGCAAGAATTGCTAAACCAACTGCCAATGAAGCAAACCATGTCCATTTCAATTTACCGAATACAGCAAAGAATGCCAAAGCTACAAGACCAAAACCGCCAACCAAAAAGATTACGCTTTTTACAGCTTTAAAGGTTTCAGAACCTTTAGACAACGCAGTATCAAATACAGTTGCGGAAGCTTCAGGAGCCATAGCTACAACACTAAATGTCAGCATTAAGCAAAAGGCCAATAGATTTTTTTTCAAAAAGTTCATCAAACTTCTCCTTATAATTATACCTATAATCAATACCCATTACGAATTCTGTCGTTTTATGGTATTTAGGTTAATTATAACAGACGAAAGTTTAAAGTACAGTTAATTTTATGTAACAGAAACCCATACAGAAAACTGTATAGGTTTTGTGTTTATATAATTGTAGTTTTAAAACTATGGTCTACCACCAGAGCCAGTTAATGTATCACCCAAGTAACCACTACCGGCCAAATCTCCTTTACCGGAATCAGTTGTGGCGTAGTCGATAATTGAACCGGCAGCAGCGAGAATTGCCAATCCAACTGCCAATGAAGCAAACCATGTCCATTTCAATTTACCAAATACGGCAAAGAATGCCAAAGCTACAAGACCAAAACCGCCAACCAAAAAGATTACATTTCTTACATTCTTGAAAAGATCCGCGCCTTTATCCAGAGCTGTACCAAATACAGTACCATCACTTGCTACCATCTGCTGAGCCGCCGCATCTGACGCACCTGCAAATAATAAGAATGCAAATATAATCACGAAACTCGAAACAGTATTCCTCACAAAACTCATTTAATATCTCCTATTTATAACAATAATTTTTTATAAGAAGTTTGATGAACATTTATGCCAAACATTCTGTTCTGCACTTATGTTTGTTTTAGAATAAAATAAAAATTCTTATATGTCAACACCGTTTTAACAATAGAATAATTATTTTGGCAAAATTTCTTATTTTTGTAACAGTCATTAATTTTTTATTAAAGAAATCCACAAGCAGAGCACTAATTTTGATATTTCCTTGCCAAGATTCTCTTTTTGTTTTATCTAGTTTTATAAGGGGTTAATGCATGAAAAAAGCAGGTTTAAACGCATTTATATTTAGTTTTGCAACATCATTATCGATAATTTTTATTATCGATGGTTTTGCTGCATCTAAAAAACCAGCTGATAATGAGCCATTAATTTCTAATAAGAATATCGTTTTATTTATAAACAAAAGTAATAATATCCCAACCAAACATTATCCAATTAAAAAAATCACATTAAATGTTTTGCCGCAGATAAAAGAAAAAACAGAACATATAAAAATTTCTTTGCCTGAAACCAATATCACCCCTCCCAAGCCTGATGAAACCGTTATTATGGCTGACGACAGCGATAAATTTGAATATGATTACATTGCTTTGGATATTGAAGTAAATCCGCAAAAAGATATTATTAAGCAGAAAGATAATCTGATAAATGAAAATCCTACTCATGAGATTAGAGAGCAGGAAACAGTTGTTGCCAATAATTTCGAGGATAGGGATGCTTTATCATCACAAAACAAAATTCAAAATCATCCTCAAAATGAAGAATCATTTAAGTTAGTTCAAAAAAATATCTTATCCGACCAAATGTCCGAGGAACCCTCATTATTAATTCCGTTAGAAAGAGAGAGCAGCACTCAATTCAAAAAAATAAGGATAACCAATGAAGGACAAAAAAACCAAGTAGCTTCGACCGGCAAAAAAGCTCCAATTAACATTATAGTTCCATCCAACGAAGTTAAAACCGAAAAAAACTCATCCGAACATGAAAATTTATGGATAAGTATGGAAGAAATACAAACAGAAAAAAAAAATTCTGAAGAAAATCCATGGATTGCAGCGGTAGGAAGCAAGCACCCAAAAAATAATTTAATACTAGAAGCCAATACCAATAAAGATTCTGAAGAAATCAAAAAAATATTAACACCTCAAAGCAAAGTTTCAGATAATACAGAAATTAAGCTTGCCGCAGATATGGTAGATAATTTAATCATACCTATTCCTGAGGATATAAAAAATAAAAAAAATCTAACTCCGCAGTTAACTTCATCAGAAGAAAATAAATATTTAGAGCAAGAGTTGGATCAAGAGTTGGGGGTAGACAGAGAAGATGATGACCAAATTGTAATTTCTGACGCTCAAGGCAATAATCTCCACAAAGAAAATAAAGGAGGTTTTTTTGACAGCATCTCATCGATATTCAGCACTTCTAAAAACGATGAAAATAATTACAAAGCAGAAGATGCAGATACCGGAATAATTGACAGTATCGGCAAGAAGATAGGACTAAAAAGAAAAGGAATGCAAATTCTGCCTACTGAAATCCGCTTATCTTTTCAGCCAAACAGAGCTGAAATATCCGGAACAACGTTACAATGGATACAAGCCTTTGGGAAAAAAGCCGCAGAAGAAGAAACAGTAGCTCTAGAAATTCGGCTAGATGCCAACAGTTCACCTACACTACAACAAAAAAGACTTAATTTATTGAGCAACATCTTAACAAAACGCGGTGTAGGGAGTCACAAACTACGAGTGATATACACAGCTAGAGAACCTAATTCATTTGTAATCAGAACAATTAGAATTAAGGAAAAAGATAAGAGAAAAGAAATAGGATATAAGGATAAAAAAACAAACTCTCGTTATTTGCAATGGTAATAAGTTGAGGCTTGCGCTTGATTATTTATTTTTCAAAATGTATGATAGGAAAAAAATTTATGATTAAATATGCTTTTAGGATGGCAAAGATGGATAAAAAACTAAAAAATGCAATCTGTTTGCTAAGCATACTTGCTCTTAGCGGATGTTATTTGTTTCGTCCGATTGATGACAGTATAGATAACAACGCACAAGTATCTTCTACGTGTGCAGCTAATGACGGGCCTTGTATTACTCCCCCAGAATCCAAGAATGAATATGTAAATTATCAGGAAGTTGCTGCAGATTATCGCGAATATGGAGAAAGGACGCCTCGCGACCAACGTATTGTTCAATCTGGAGCGGCTAGTAATATGGCAGCAGCAATTCCGCCCACAATAGAAGAAGAAGTCACTTCTTATGAAGAAGAAATTAAAAATACAGAAGAAGATGAAATTACTGAAAATACTGAAGTTGATGTTGAAACAAAAATTCAAGGAAGTGGTGAAGATCCGGTAAAAGATTGGTTGGCAGAAGAAGGACAATCCTTAAAGTCATTACTTACACAATGGAGTAACGAATCAGGGTGGCGTTTAATTTGGAAATCAAACAGAAATTATACCGTTAATGCCGGAGCAATGTTCAGAGGACGTTTTGCAGATGTAAGCGCAGCATTAGTTCGAGCTTTTGGGCGTGCAAGTCCGGCTCCAATTGCAACATTCTATAAAGGAAATCGTGTTTTAGTTATTGAAACAATGGAGGATGAAAATGCTTACTAGTAAGAAGAAATATTGCAGTATCGTATTTATCGCGGTAGGTTTATTAGCCTCTTGTTCATTATCAACTAAATTAGATGAAACGATAGAAAGAGAAATTTCAGCAACAACCAAGCTCAAAGAAGCAGCTAAAATGCCAACCAAAGAAGCAAATGTAGATTTGGTTAAAGTAAAAGATGATATATGGCTTGGGGATACAAGTAATATTGAGTATGAAGGGGAGCCTGTTCCGACATATTTGGAAACAGCAGATGCTGTTACTTTAATCAGTAATCGTCCGGTTACATTGTATGAAATTGGAGATATGATTAATAAAGTTACATCATTGAAAGTACGTTATGCTTCTCAATTGGAAGAAAATGTAACAAAATCAGCTGAAAAAAATAAACCAACAGCAAGTGCAATTAATGCTGACTGGACAGAACCGGGAAAAATGATTCTTTCTTATAGAGGTCCTTTGAGCGGTTTATTGGATGAAATTGCATCACGTTTTGGAATTTGGTGGAAATATGAAAAAGGAGAAATATATTTCTATAAGTTTGTTACCAAAACATTCGTGTTGTATAGTTTGCCAACAAAGCCGAATCTGTCTGTCAGTATCGGTGGTAGCGCCAGTGGCGAAGGCGGAACATCAGATATTTCATTAAAAAGTTCTGCAGAATTTGAATTGTGGAAGAATGTGGAAAATTCGATTAAAGGGATGATTGACAGTAAGTCTAAATTGACCATTGATCCGGCTAACGGGACGATTTCTTTGACTGCGACACCTAATGATATTAGCAGAGTAGCGAAGTTTATAAATGAACAGAATAGTCGTCTATCTCGTCAGGTTGCAATCAGTGTTAAAGTTTTGCAAGTAACGATTGATGATTCTGACCAATATGGTTTAAATTTATCTGCTATTTATGAAGATGGAGCAAAACAGTTATCGTTATCCAGTCCAGCTTCTAGTATTTCTGATGATGTAGCCAAAAACTTGACTATGGCAATTGCACCAGGGCATGTTACAGCTAATGCAATTATTAAAGCATTATCAACGCAAGGAACAACAACTTTGGTAACTAGCGGTACGGTAACTACTCTTAACAATAAACCGGCACCAATTCAGGTTATAAAGAAACAAAAATATATTTCGGAGATTACTAAAACTAATAGTGGCAGTGATGGTGATAATTATGACATTTCAACAGAAACAGAAGATATTGAAACCGGTTTTACACTTGATGTGTTGCCGCGTATTTTAGAACATGGGCGGATGTTATTGATGTTTAATCTGACACTTTCTGACTTGATTGCTTTGGAAAAAGTTTATTTGAATGAAAGCGCTGATAGCGGGGAAGAAAGCGGACAATATATTCAAAATCCACAAATCGAATCACGCGGCTTTACTCAAGAAGTAGCATTAACAACTGGCGAATCGTTGATTTTGACGGGATACGAAAGAGTTGAAAACAAAACCAATAAAGAAGGTGTTGGTTCAGCTGATGTATCTTTGTTAGGAGGAACCGCAATTGCAGAAAAAGTTCGTAACGTGTTGGTAATTATTCTTACTCCGGTAGTGTTGGAATCTCCATTAGTACCAGAATCAAGAATGCGGCATATTTAATTAGATTGGGGGAAAAACGGTGCTTGAAGATGCCAATCTGACAGAAGAAGACATTGAAAAAAGCAGTGAAGAATCTGTTGGCACAGAAATTGTTGTTGACGGAGTTGAATATGCTACTAATTTGTTTTGGCAGCCGCTGCAAAATAAAGATGATCCATACATGGAAGTGGAAGAAGCTTCTCAAGGTATTTTGGAAGGTGCCGACCTTTTTTGTGTAAAACCGGGAAAAGCTCCTCAATTTGGTATTTGCGTATCGACAGAAGGATATAAAAAAGGGCAAGAAGCAGCGGCAGTCCCTTTAGCAACGGCATTATCAGATAAATCATCTTTTATTGCTGTATTTAAAGTCAATAGTGGATGGTGGTATACTTGTATTCGTAATGACATCATCTTATCTGATGGCGATATGCTATTTTTGAATGAAGATGATGCTAAAAATCAGTTTGAATCAATGCTTGCCGTACCAGATTGGGGAAGAAAAATAGCTCCTCCAGAATGGGGAATAGAAGACACTGATTATCCTGATTTAGGCCGCTTGTTACAACGAGGTGCCAGAGCAAAATTACAAAAAATTAAGGGGTTGCGCGGTCCTAAATTATATATAATATTGGCGTGCTCGGCACTAGTTGGTTTTTGGTTATTATTTACCATTATTACAGAAGTATTTTTAGCTCCTCCTAAGGTACGACCGGTGGTTGCTCCCATAATACCGAAAAAAATACAAAAAGTACCAGAAGTTATACCAGAATCTAAGCCTTGGGAATTGATAAAAGATCCGGCAGAAGTTATGGCTCAATGTGAAGTAGCCGTTGCTAAATTAGTTTCGATTATTTCTCCGGGATGGAAAATTGGAGATATTTCTTGTTCTACGGGAAGTGCAGCTACTGTATTTTCCAGAGATTTTGGACGTATTTCATGGATGCGGCAAGCTGTTTCTAATCCAACATTAAAGCTAAACGGAAAAATATTTTCTGATAAGGGCGATTCAATGATTGCCTCAATGCCTTTTGCGCAAATAAAACAAGTTACATCTCCACCAACAAGAAATGATACGGCATTGAAAAATAAAATAAACGAATTGTTTCAATCTTTAGGACTTACGATTGAATTAAGGAGTGTAACAAAAACATCTCCACAAAAAAATATTTATCGCCATGTGGAGTTTAAATTTAAATCCGGTTATAAACCTCATGTATGGAGTGAACTGTTAACAAAATTTTCAGGACTTCAAATTAATAGTATAAAATATAACACAAAGTCAAAAGACTGGGAGTATGAAGGAGTCATCTATGTATTATAGCAAAAAAATAGAAAAATTATATCGAGTTTCTGTGATGGCGTTAGCTATCGGATTATACTCTGCTGTATTTTCTTCCGCTCAAGCATTATTGCCTCCGGGGAGTAATACTCCTTCTAAATCGCCAGCATTCCCCAACACGGAAACAGGTGCTCCTGCTGGTATGCCAATGTTTAAGGATGGAGTGGCAATTCCTACACCAAGCGGAGGGATGATTACACCATCAGATGGTTCGAATACCTCAATGACGAAAGAAACAGCGCCAACAGACAATAATAAAGGCCCTACAGCACCGAAAACACAAGTAAACTCAGATACATTAGTTCCTGTTTCCGGAATTAATGCTTCTAATGGAGGGTTACCATCAATAAATCAGGACAATCCACTGTTTGTAAAACCTCAAGCAAAAGTAGAAACACCCTCGGCTCCTCAAAAAGAAGAAGATATTCTTTCTGCTGTAGATAATGAGTTGTTTAATCAAATGTCTGATATTGAAAAACAGACTGCTCTTTTAACTCTGGAATTGCGTCGAGAAAAAATTCAGGCAGAAATTGATGCGATGAAAGCTCAACGTCAAAAAGCTCTGGAAGCAGAAAAAGATTTAGATGCAGAACGAGAAAATAAACGTTTAGCAATGGAAAAAGAGTTAGAACAGAAAATTATTCAAGAGCAAATTAAATTACGTAAAGTAGAATTAGCTTATGAAAAATTACGTCAAGAACGTCTGCTTAATTCTTACAAAGAACACATGTTATTGGAAAATCAAAAATGGATTAAAGCTAATCAAGAAATTTATAATGAAATTGCAGAGCAGAAAAAAGAACAAAATTTATGGGCTGAGAAATATAAAGAAAAATTACAAAGCGCATTACAACAAAGCCAAAATCTGTTAAATGATGCTCAAAATAAGATGAACGGCTACAAAAAAGAAGTTAATGATTTACAAGCTCAAATTTCTATTTTAAAAGCCAGATTAGAAACACAACAACGTCCGAATCCATTTAGCGGAGGAGCAGAAGATTCCAACGCTAATGGAGAGAGCGGAAAAAGCAACTCTGTTCTAAATCTGGGTGATTTATATGTTATTATGGAAATTACCGGTCAGGGTGATAATATTAGTGCTAAACTACTGAACAGAGATGGACAAACATTCTTAGTAAAAAAAGGGACGCAATTAAAAAGCGGTGATATTGTGGAAGAGATTGCACCAACTTATCTGAAAGCGGATAGAAACGGAGAAAAATCTTATCTTTATTTCGCAGCAGGCGGTATCCTTGAAACAGAACCTGATTTTGGCGGAGTAGCTCAAATGGTTCAAGATGAAGCTAATAAAAATAAATCAAAAAAACCGGAAGCCAATCCTCGTGGTTTGGTAAGTAGTAGAGGTGTGCCCGGTATTACTCGCGATATGATGTTGAGGTAAGCTTTCCAATGGATGAAGAAGTAAAAAATCCGGAAACAGAGCAAACTGCTCCGTTAAGTAGTTCAGGAGGCGTGATTGGCGCTTCAGGTTTAGAATTGCAATCCGGTTCTTCTGAAAATGAAAGAAAGCCTGCAAGCCGACTAGAAAATTATTTTGCAACCGGAGTGCAATTATTAACGCTTCCCGGCAGCGAAATTATGATAAACGATGATACGCGCCGTTTATTAGCTTTGTTTTCTAACGGAACATTTTTGGTTTCGGAAACGCATAAGTTTGACGGACGCGTACTTAGTTTTGAGGTATTAGCACGAAAGAAAAAACTTCTTATCAGTAAGCCTATCTATGTTTCCCAAAATGAGTTAAATGCAATTTATGCATATGGAGAACGTGCATTTGCAAATGCAAATGATACGGAACTAGATGCAGAACAAATGGAAATGCAGAAAGACTTCGTTAACGTAGTTGCTCGTGCTGCGGCTCAAAAAGTATCAGATATTCATGTTATTGTAGCTGATAGTACACAAATTATGTTCCGCGTTAACGGTATGATGCAAACAGAAATGGAATATAATAATGAATGGGGGGAAGCTTTTGTTCGTGCCGCATTTGCTTCTGCGGATATTTCTGATGCAAACTATGCACAAAATGAGTTTCAAGGAGCACAAAAATTGGGTTCAACTCCATTACGTGGTTCAAAAGGGCGTTTAATGCTTCCACATAATGTATTGGCTATTCGTTTACAGTTTAATCCAATTGCTTTTGGTTCACAATATTTGGTTATGCGTCTTTTGTATGCCGATGATAATCCGGATGGCAGCGGAGATTTGCAAGCTTTAGGTTTTGGAGAATATGAAGAAAGATTGTTTTATCGTTTGCGCGCAGTTCCTGTAGGAATTTCGATTATTGCCGGTCCTACCGGTAGTGGTAAATCGACAACATTACAGCGTAATATGATTAAGTTATTACAAGAAAAAAATTATGAAATTAACCTTTTAACGGTGGAAGATCCTCCGGAGTATCCAATTCCCGGTGCTCGTCAGATGCCGGTGACGAACGCAAATACAGAAGAAGAAAAAGATGAACAATTTAATAAAGCATTAGCAGCTGCATTACGTTCAGACCCTGATGTTATTATGGTAGGTGAGGTGCGTACACTTTCGGCGGCACAACTTGCATTTAAAGGGGCCCTTTCCGGTCACGGAATGTGGACAACTTTACACGCAAACTCTGCTCCGGCTATTATCTCTCGTTTATTGGATATGGGAGTAGAAGCATTTAAACTACAAGATCCAGCTCTGATGAAAGGGTTAATATCTCAACGTCTATTCCGCAAGTTATGCCCACATTGTAGAATTTCGGTAAAGGAACGTTTAAATACACCTTCAGTACAACGTCTAAAAGTGGCCTTGGGTGATTTTGGTGTAGAAAATACATATGTTCGTGGTCCAGGGTGTAAATATTGTAATAATCAAGGGGTTAAAGGTCGAATGAGCGTGCCTGAAATTATTTTGCCCGATGGTATGTTCCTTTAAATGATGGTAAAAGGGCAAACCAGAAAGGCTATTGATTATTGGACCAGCGATTTGAATGGCAGAACTTTACGTGATGCTGCGATTGAGCGTATGCTTAAAGGATATTTGGATTTGGATGAAATTGAACGTTGGTGCGGATTATTAGACCAACGTTCGGATTATTAAACATAGGGTGAT
>JAFTNB010000091.1 GCA_017452115.1 Alphaproteobacteria bacterium | reverse complement strand
GAATTAGATGAAGATGATTCAACTACTCGAAAAATTCGAGTAGTTCGTACAGAAGGGAATAGAACGGTAAAACGCGATATTCAATTTTATAATTTGGATGTTGCAATTTCGGTCGGTTATCGTGTCAATTCCATTAAAGCAACCCAATTTAGAAAATTTGCGACCAGAATTTTGCATGAATACATTCAAAAAGGTTATGTGCTAAATGATATTCGCTTCAAGCAAGGCAATAAATTTGATGATGCCTATTTTGAAGAAATGCTTGAAAGAATTAAAGATATTCGCCTGTCTGAAAGAAGAATCTATTTGAAGATTACGGATATTTTTGCGTTGTCATCGGATTATGATAAAAACAGCATTTTAGCCAAAACCTTTTTTGCGTTTATTCAAAATCAGCTGCATTTTGCCGTTTCAGGAAAAACAGCAGCAGAATTAATATACACAAGAGCCGACAGCACCAAAGAAAACATGGGATTAACCAATTGGGCTCATTCTCCCAATGGCAAAATATATAAAACCGATGTTACGATTGGCAAAAATTATCTGAATGAAGACGAACTTCACCGTTTAAGAAGTGCGGTCTCTGCATTTTTAGATATAGCCCAAATGCGAGCAGAGAGAAAGTTGCCAACCAGCATGCAAGATTGGATTGGCTTTATGGAAAATTATTTGAATTTGAATGAATTTCCTGTGTTGAAAGGATTAGGAAAAATAAGTAAAGAACAAGCAGATGAAAAAGCCATTACTGAATATGAAAAATATCGCCCAATTCAAGACGCCAATTACATTTCTGACTTTGATAGAGAACTTGAAAAATTGGAAAAGCAATTAGAGAAGAAAGAATAAGGATTAGGAATGGAGCTTAGCATATGGAAAGCATTACTGAATTTATAAAAATATTTTGCGAAAAAGTATGGTTTTGGCTGATCGTATCTGTTTTTGGTTTGCTTGCACTATGCTCAGAAGAAATCTTTACATGGTTAGGTTTTGAAAAAAACAATAGATGGATAGTCGGAATTATAGCTATTCTGGCTCTGTCTTTGTCTATTCAGCATATATGTGATTGGGTTAAAGAATATATGCGTCGTAGGTCTATTATAAAAAATATTGACTATCTAACCGACAGTGCATTAGAGGAACTAAAAAATATTGTAAACAAACGTAAAAAAACACTCAAAATAAAAGACAATAATAACATAGAACAGAGAAGAATAGTTACCCATTTTAATCTTGAAAGACATGATAATTATGTTACATTTCCGGACTTTTTATGGAAAGAGTTGGAAAAAAGATTCGTTACAGAAACAGATAAATACCCCATTATTTGCAATACAAATAATAAAAATTTGGCCCAAAAGATTTTTTGTAGCCAAATCACTTGGTGGTTTGTAGTCATTTTCGTAATAGCAATAAACCCTGGTGAGAAATTAAAATCATACATTCCAAGTGATTGGTATTTATGGTTTATGTTGATTTTTGCAGCATTTCTTGTTTGGGTAATTTTTAAGGCATCACATAATTGCAAAAAAACATCAATTGAAGATATTGTTTATATGGGAGCAATATATAGTTTGGGTTTATTCGTTTGCATGTCATCCCCAATTTCTAATTCTTATCCAGAAAAGGATATTCAAAGACTTTTTGATTGTTTGACGTCATTAGGTCCGTTAATTGTAGGTTTTGCAGCTGCCTTTTTTGCTTGTACTCAATGGAGAGTTACAGAAAAACAACATAATTTAGCTCTATTAGAGAAAAGATTATCTGTAACAAAAAAACTAGAAACTTTGATAAAAGACAAGGTTGATAAGAGTATGGAACAAAGACCAAATCCACAGTTTCTTGAAGGTATATATGCGGAATTGAAAAATATTGCAGGTGAATCCTTTATATTATTCAATAAAAATATTTCAGAGAATATTATGGATTTAGCTAACAAAATTAAAGAGTTAAAAACATCCATACAATACAACGAAGCGAAAAATCAAGGAAAAAGTCTTATTTGGTTTGAGCAAATAAATAAAACTTTTGAAAAAGATATGTTTAAAATTTATGGAGTTATCGTACATAATTCTAATGAATTAATAGCAGATATGCACTTGATTATGAGAGAGGGTAAAATCTAATGACAAAGATTGAGCAGAAAATACCTGAGGGGTGGAGTGTTAAAAAGCTAGAAAACTGTTTTTCATTTTCAGCAGGAGGAGATGTAGATAAAGATTGTTTTTCATTCACACAAGATGAGGCACATCCATATCCCATATATGCAAATGCATTAACAAATCAAGGTCTTTATGGATATAGTTCAAAATATAAAATTGCAGTTGAGTGCATAACTATCACAGGACGTGGCGATATAGGAAAAGTCTTTTATCGAAAAGGATATTTTACTCCTATTGTACGTCTTATAACCGCGATTCCTAAACAAGGAATAGACGCAAAGTTTATGAGCTTTTCCTGTAGTCGTATTTGCTTTTATAACGAAACAACAGGAGTACCCCAATTAACTGTACCACAAGTTCAAAAGTACAAACTCATGGTTCCGCCTTTGCCAGAGCAAGAGAAGATTGCGGGGATTTTGAGCTGTTGGGATGATGGAATTGAAAAATTATCAGCTTTGATTGAAAAAAAGAAAATTCAGAAAAAAGCCTTAATGCAACAACTCCTCACAGGCAAACACCGCCTCAAAGGCTTCTCCACCCCTTGGCATGAAGTTAGATTGAGGGATATAGCAGAGAAAATAACAAGAAAAAATTTGAATCAATATACCAATGTTGTTACAATTTCCGCACAAAATGGATTTATATTGCAACAACAATTCTTCTCAAAATCTGTAGTAGGAGAAGACTTGTCATCATATAATTTATTAAAATGTGGAGAATTTGGCTACAACCGAAGCTATTCAAAGGGATTTCCAATGGGAGCAATCAAACGTCTAGATTTGTTTAATGTGGCTCCAGTATCTTCATTATATATTTGTTTTTCTGTTAATGAATATATGGATAGCAATTTCATGGTAAACTATTTTGACGCAGGACTACAAAATTATGAACTTTATAAGGTTGCCCAAGAAGGTGCTAGAAATCATGGTTTGTTGAATATTTCCTTACATGATTTTTTTAATATAAAACTTTATATTCCTTCCGATATAGCAGAGCAAAAGGCGATTGCGGAGATTTTATCCAAAGCTGATGAAGAAATTGAGCTTTTAAACAAAAAACTAGAGGCTTTCAAACAAGAGAAAAAAGCCCTGATGCAACAACTCCTCACCGGCAAAATCAGAGTGAAAGTGAATTAATGATGAAGCAGTGGTATTATAAAATGATAAACAATCCTCTTATCAGAGGTATAGAAAAAGTAATATCTATTGTAATCAGAATAATAGCTACCTTAGATGTAATATTAATAAATATATTACAATTAGATGTATTTCCTAGTATTGTTCAGAAATTTAACATGATATTTAGCGTTCATATGAATGCTACTGAGCTTAAAACGCAATTATATGTAATACTAGCATTTACAATAACAGCGGAAGTGTGTCTTAGAGGAATAAGATATTTAATGAAACCAGAAATAGCATTGTTAAAGAGTAAGAATAGACATTTGGAAAAAATAAATAGAAAATTGCGTAGCCAAAATGAAGATTTACAAAAAGACTGTAAATTTATGAAGGAGAATTATCAAAATACAATAAGTGGTTATTTGCAGTCATACGCGAAAAACAATTTAGGTTTTGGAACTGATGGGCATTATGAAGATAGGATTACTTTATTTTCCTACGATAGAAAAACAGAGAATTTTGTTCTCCAAGCTAGATATGCTCCAAATGAAGATTATAATCAAAATGGGAAGTTTATTTATCCCAAAAAAGGGTTGCTCTATAAAGCATTTAATGTTGAAGAAGGTATATTTGATAATAATTTTCCTCTTCCTAAAAAAGGTAAAAAAATTTCAAAAGAGTATAAAGAGTATCAAAAGAAACAATATGGTTTATCTTATGATACAACAGAAAAATTAACAATGAAATCGACGTCGATGTTTGGTTACGTTATCAAGAGTAGTAGTGAAGGTGATAAAATAGGCGTCGTAATTGTAGAAAGTACGGAACGAGATAGATTTTCTAAAGAACAATTATTGACCTCAATTGAAAAAGAAAGAAAAATTTTCAGACATTTTATTGAGCATGGACACGATTATTTAAGAAGGAATTTAAAAACGGAGGGTTTGTAATGTTAGATTTTATTGAAGTTTTTAAATTGATAGTAGCGCTGTATCCTAAGGAAAAAGAATTAAACTATGATAAATTGGTCAAAATTACATATTTGATAGATTGGCGTTCCGCTATCGTTCAAAAGAAACAAATAACAAACACAAAGTGGTATATTAACAATTATGGGCCTTATATAGACAATATGTATGAAACATTAACAGCACAGCATATTGATATAAAAAATTTATTGCAACACAGAGATGTCAAACTTATTGAGTTTGATAAAGATACATTAAATATTGTAAATTTTATACTGAATAAAACAATTAATTTGGAGTATGATAAATTTGTTACAATGGTCTTTTCGACATTTCCAATTGCAACGTCAACAAAATATTCTTACGTTAATTTGGTAAAAATGGCAGAAGAATATAAAAAAGAATAGGATTTGAAATTATGCAAACAAAAGTTTACTTTGCAAGAAAAGAAGATTTTGGATTAATTGCTTATGAAAATACTAAGCAACAAAATGTTTTTTTGCAAGTTGCTGCAATTGATTATGCTCCTCAAATTAATGAGGTCATTATTTGTGATAATACTTATAACATAAAAGCAATAATTGAAAATTATTATGACTTTGGAATAAAAGAAGAACAGAATATGCATATTGGGTGGAAATATAAGCATATATGGAAGCCTTTAATTAATATACATATAGAAAAAGAATTAGATTTTACGCAGGTTGATTTATTTCATGCAAAAAGAGATTTAGGAATTCTAATTCAAAAATTACAAGAGATATTGTTATTTATTGAGCCTTCTGAAGAAGGATTAAAATCTTATAGTCATAAAATAAGGGAGCTTTTATTTTTAGCTTGTTCAGACATGGAAAGTACCCTTAAAAAATATCAGTTTGGTAAAAATGAAAGGATGAAAAATTATATTGAAATCCTTAAATATGTTGATTTAACAAAATATAAGATTTCTTTAGTCGGGTATGCTAATCCTTATAAATGTAGTCCATTTGAGAATTGGAATGTAGATGAACCAGCGAAATCATTGCCTTGGTATGATGCATATAATAAATTAAAACATGATAGAGAAAAGAATTTTTATTTAGCAACACTAGAGAATTGTATAAATGCAATTGCTGCAAATTTGATTCTTTTTGCTGTGCGTTATTCTCCAATGTTTTTATATAATGAAAATGATGTTTGCTCAAATTTAGCAAGAAGCTCTCTTGAATATAAAATTGAAAAAAGTAATGATTTCTATATTCCTGTATTTGAGGGAGAAAGTAATTTTTCAGGTTCATCTATGTCATGTAGATTCAAAAACGGGAAAATACTTCCAGCAATATATAAACAATATCATGTGCGACCTTTTGAAGAAAGAGAAATAAGATGACTGATATTTTGCATGAACTTCCGGATTTTGATGAAGCGAGTAGTTCACAAATTCCTGCTTTGCTGCAGTTAATCAATCTTGGATATGATTATATTCCAAGAAATGAGGTGAATAATCATCGCGAAAGCAAAAGTCAGTATATTTTGCATGATATTGCTAAAAAAGCACTGCGAGATATCAATGAAGATATTATCTCGGACAAAAGTATTGATGAGGCTTTGTATGCTCTTGAAAAGACAAAACTTGACGATGGCATGATTAAAGCCTCGGAAGATGTTTATTCTAACCTGCTCGGCGGCGTCTCTGTACCGGAAATTATAGATGGCAAAAAGACTTCTCCTCAACTCAAGTTTATTGACTGGCAAGAGCCCCAAAACAATGTTTATCACGTTGTAGCTGAATTTGAGATAGAAGAAGACCAAAACCGCCGTCCCGATATTGTTTTGTTTGTCAATGGTATTCCGTTTGCCGTAATTGAGTGTAAAAAAGCTTCCGTGCCGGTTGATGAAGCGGTTTATCAGATGATTCGCAATCAAAAATTTGCGCAAACGCCAAAGTTTTTCTTATTCCCGCAAATATTGATTGCGACCAATATCAATGAAATTAAATATGGCACAATGCAAACTCCTTTTGAGTTTTATTCGGTGTGGAAAGAAAAAGATGCTCCGGCAGATTATGAAACCAAAGTGCTTGAAAATATCAATAAACCGATTGATGACATTACTGTTTCGCAAGTTTGCAAAGACCTCAGACGCAAAGACTATGTTTACCATACCAAAGAAAGCTTATCCGCCCAAGATTTGGGAATTTATGCTTTGCTTTCTCCGTCTCGCTTACTCGATTTAGTGCGAAATTTTATAATTTATGACAACGGAATCAAAAAAATCACCCGTTATCAACAATATTTTGCCATTAAAAAGACTTTGCAAAAAATTAAAAATTTTGATGAAAACGGCAGGCGGCGCGGCGGTTTAATCTGGCATACGCAAGGCAGCGGAAAATCTTTAACTATGGTGATGTTAGTAAAAAATCTGATTGAAGAGGTTAAAAATCCACGTGTGATTGTGGTTACCGATCGCACGGATTTGGATATTCAAATCAGAGATACCTTTGCCACCTGTAACATCAAAAAAGGTGTTGTGCAGGCAACTTCTTGCAAAAATCTGCTTGAACTGATTAAACATAATCCGCAAGACGTTATTACAACTTTGGTGCATAAGTTTGATAAACCAACTGATTTTGTAGATGATGACAATAATATGTTTGTTTTGATTGATGAAGCACACCGCACCCAGAGCGGTGACGCCAATATGATGATGAACAAAATTCTGCCCAGCGCCTGTCAGATTGCCTTTACCGGTACGCCGTTGATGAAAAAGGTTCCGGACAGATTGGTGGGTAAAGAAATGTCTAAATCTCAATCAATTGAAAAATTTGGCGGATTGATTGATGAATACACCATTTCAGAAGCAGAAAAAGACGGTGCCGTATTGCCTCTTATTTATCAAGGTAGATTTGTTGACCAGAAGATTGATGAGATTGCCGATAAGTTTTATGAACGCTTAGCCGGTCGCTTTTCTGAGAGTGAACGCAAAGATTTTGCCAAGAAATGCATTTCATCATCGGTTTTGGAAGAAACATCGCAACGAATTGAAATGATTGCCTTAGATGTTAATGATCATTTTGTAAAAAACTTTCAAAATACCGGACTTAAAGGACAGCTTGTAGCTCCGAGTAAATATGCTGCGGTTATGTTCAAACAAGCATTGGATTTGTTGGGAGAAATCAGAGCGGAAGTAATTATTTCCGATACTTTGGCGGATGAAGGTAAAGATGATACGCTTTCTGAGCATAAAAAAATCGTAACTGATTATATGACTAAGCAAAAACATCTATACGGCTCGTTAGAAAGTCGGGAAAAGCAAATTATTCGGGATTATAAGAAAAATCCCGACGGTTGCGAATTGCTGATTGTGGTAGACAAGCTTCTGACCGGATTCGACGCTCCTTGTGATACGGTTTTATATTTAGCCAAGCAGCTCAAAGATCACAATCTGCTGCAAGCAATTGCCCGCGTTAATCGTGTATATGACGGAGCCGACGGAAAACAAAGCAAAACCGCCGGTTTGATTGTAGATTATTCTAAAAATGCCAAAAATTTAAAATCAGCTTTAGAGCTTTTCTCTCATTATGATCCGCAGGATATTGACAGAGCTTTATTGGATACCGACAGCCAAATCAATCTGTTGAATAGTATTTATGACAGATTACACGCGGCATTTAAGGATATAAAAGATAAGCAAAATACGAATGATTATGTTGAATATTTGAAAAATAATGAAAAGGTTCGTGAGGATTTTTATAACGATGTCAACAAATTCATCAAACAATTTTCCGTTTGCTATTCTCTTTACGACTTTCACAATAAAATGGATACAAACAAACTTCTGGAATATAAGAAAGACCTGAAACGCTTTGTAGAGATAAAAAAGACAACCCAACTTTCTTTAGCCGAGAAAGTAGATTTTTCCAAGTATAAAGACCAAATTATGAAACTCTTGGATAAATACGTTACTGCTAAAGATGTTGAGATTTTATCTAAAGAAATCAACCTTTCCGATATGAGGGAGTTTAACCAATATATTGAAGATGATAAAAATGGTTTGTCGGATAAATCAAAAGCTGATGCGATTTTGGCACAAACAAAGAAGGTTATTAAAGAGCGTTATGAGCAAGATGAGGCTTTTTATGGTAAATTTAGTGAACTGATAGATAAAATCTTGCAAGAGCTTAAACAAGCTAAAAAAGAAGATTTAGCTGCTCTTCTTGCACAAGCTAAAGAATGTCAAAAATCTGTTACTGAGTATGAAGATTCTGATATTCCTGAAAAATTGCGTAAAAACAAAATTTATCATCCGTTTTATCGTAACATCAGAAAGTTCTTTAAGTCTGATGAAAAAGATTATTCTCAAATTGTTGAAGATATTGTTCAAATCATTAAAGCTCATAAGATTGTTGACTTCCAAAACAACACATCAGTTAAAAGAGAGATTTTCTTTGCGATTGAAGATTATTTGTTTGACGAAGTTGATGAAAAGCTTTCTGCCGATACAATTGAGCAAATTGTTAATACGGCGTGGAACTTAGCTGTACAAAATAAGGATATGCTCTGATGAGTGAATTTAAAATTGTTAAAGAAGACAGAAAATCTTTGGCTGCTGAAGTATATCCTGATTTTCAGGTTATAATAAAAGCACCTAAGCAGGCAAAAGACTTTGAAATTGACGATTTTATTAAGCGCAAAACTTTTTGGATAAAAAAACAAATTGATTATTTTAAGCAGTTCAACGCCCCAGAGAACAAAATTTATGAGTCGGGGAGTTCTGCTCTTTATTTAGGAAGACAATACCAAATAATCATTGAAAGAGCAGCTCTCAAAAATGTGGTTAAGGTGTTAAAGAATAAAATTTATATTCTTTCCTCTGCACCACAAAAAATTGATGAAATTAATAAGGCTTTTGAAAGCTGGCTACTCGGTCGTGCAAATATTATATTTGCAGAGAGATTAAAAGAATGTGTCAAGGCCTTTCCTGATTTAGAAATGCCCACGCTTAAAGTCAGAAAACTAAAAAGACGTTGGGGAAGTTATCTAAAAAAACATGAAATTGTGCTTAATCCTGATTTGATAAAAGCCAGCAAACAATCGATAGATTATGTTATTTACCATGAGCTCTGTCATGCTTATTTTGATAAACACACTGATGACTTTTATAATCTTTTGTCTCTAAAAATGCCAAATTGGAAGCAAGTGAAAGAAAATTTCGAACTAAAACTCTTGAGCTTATGATATAATAATTGGCACAAACTGTTCTTGTTTAATATTATTTCATAGGTACAAACATAACAAAAATAGGTGGAAAATTGGCTCTTAATCGGTTCTTTTATGCAAATTCAATCGAAAAATTCTTGCAAGACAGCGAGTTTCTTGGAAATTTGTGCAATTTTCGCCTTTTGATTTGACCGATTTGCAGCGCAATGCTTGGATTTATGAAATTTCTTATCTTAAACAAATCTTGCAAAATCAATCAGGGCAAATTTTGTTTGAATACTCTATTCCCCGTTTAAGCAAAAGAATTGATGTCGTGCTTATCATCAAAGGAATCATCTTTGTTTTAGAATTCAAAGTCGGAGCAAAAGAATATTTACGCCAAGACATTGAACAAGTTTGGGATTACGCGCTGGATTTGAAAAACTTTCACGAAGAAAGCCATGCTGCCGTCATTGTTCCCATTTTTTAATAGCGACCGAAGCAAAGGATTGTATAGCTACTTCCAAATCACATTTGGCTACTTTACCTTCGTTTATCATTTTTTGGAAAGCATCGTCCGCATTTTGCAGTAATTCTAAAATTTACAATATTTTTTAGTTCCTCTAATGCACT
>JAFTNB010000090.1 GCA_017452115.1 Alphaproteobacteria bacterium | reverse complement strand
TATAAAACCTTTAATTTCCATATGAGGAATATCATCAAGTTCATATTCTCTGCGAGTTACGTTTCTAAATTCCAACCCTTCACCTGGAATTATGGCATCCATACCTATTGATGAATATATAATATTCATAAATGGTGCTTTGCGTGTAATCTCTATTCTAAAATATAATAATCCTAAAATTACCAATAATCCGAAAATAGTATAAATCGTTATTCGATTCGTTTTTTTATGCCAACCTATAGTAACAGAAACTTTATTAATAATCTTTTGGAGCGGATTCATATTTTGTTCACGTTGGCTTATTTCATCACTTTGCAAGCTTAAGCGCTGAAAAATATCCTGCATATTAACATTGTCGACAACCTCATCATTATCTTCTGCTAAAACAAAAGATGAATGTTGTTCACTTGTTTCTGATAATATATTATTATCTTCAGAATTAGGTTGCACTTCAAAATAAGGTTCTTCGTGATTCTTGTTAGTATCAATTTCCGATTCTGTTAATGTATTTTCTGCTATGTCTTCTAATTTCTGAGATGGATTTTCACTATCGTGCGGATTGCACCAAAAAACCTCATGACAGCTGGAACAACGTAGCTTCCTGCCATTTGTAGGAATTATATCAGGCTCAACCTCATAGGAGGCATTACAATTTGGACAATTTATAATCATATTCTTTCCTCTTAAAAAACAATATATGCATAAAAATTGTTTAATCAAAGTAAAAAAAGATTTTATTAAATGATTTATTGCTATAATTTATAATATATTCGATTCATCAAGGAGAAAATGATTGGCGGATACTGGTGAACACATACATCCTATAATAGAAATGCACAATGTCGGTATACGTTATGGGCAAGGACCGGAAATTTTAAGTGATATTAAGCTTTGCTTAAAAAAAGGATCTTTTCATTTTTTGACTGGTCGTAGCGGAGCCGGTAAAACATCTTTACTTAGTATGATGTATTTGGCTCAAAAACCTAGTCGAGGCATTATGAGTGTTTTCGGTCGCAATATTAATTTTGCTAATCGTGATAACTTATCAATGTTACGTCGCAAAATTGGAGTCGTATTTCAAGATTTCCGTTTGTTGGAACATATGAGTGCATTTGATAATGTTGCTTTACCGCTTCGTATTTGTGGTATGAATGATAGAGAAGTAAAAAAACGAGTGACTGAACTTTTGCAATGGGTGGAACTTGATAGAAGTATGTATGCTCGTGCTTCTACTTTATCTGGCGGAGAAAAACAACGTATTGCTATTGCTCGCGCCGTTATTAACCGACCGGAATTATTGCTTGCAGATGAGCCTACCGGCAACGTGGATAATGATATAGCTCCCAAATTAATGAAACTTTTTGTTGAATTAAATAAACTCGGTACAACTGTTGTAATTGCAACCCATAGTGAAAAACTTATCAGCGATTTTATGTATCCCAGACTCCATCTCCAAAATCGAGGTTTGAGAATATATCCGCCGGCAAAAGTGTATAGCTTTGGAGGTGATAATGTCCGATAATATAAATATTACCCGCAAACATGAACTGCCTTTAGAAGCTGATAATAGTGGTGTGTTTTTAAGAGTTATGATTTCGATTGCTGTATTCATTTTTGCCATTACTTTGGCAGGAGTTCTCTCTATTAATGCTATGCTGCAAAATTGGAATAGAAGCATTTTAGGTTCATTTACGGTTCAAATTATGCCGATTAACGATAGCAATCCGGCTAAAGTTTTGACTGAAACCATAAAAAATCAAAACATGGCTATTGAGTTTTTACAACAGCATAATGCTATAGAAAAAGTTACTCCTTTGAGTGATGAGCAATTAGAGCAATTAATACAGCCTTGGCTCGGAGATGGAATAGATGTTGCAAAACTGCCTTTACCTCGTATTCTTGATGTTAAAATTAGTGCAGGGGCAGAAATTGATTATAACAAATTGTCAGAAGATTTAGCCGCACTTACTCCGTATGCTTCTTTGGATAATCATAAACTTTGGCTTAATAAATTAATACATTTTGCCGATGGATTAAAGATGTTAGCGCTTACCATATTGGCTTTGGTTATTTTAGTTAATTCCGGAGCAATTTTTTATAGTACTCAAAGTAGTTTAGGATTACACCGTAATATCATAGAAATCTTACACCTTATGGGAGCAAAAGATACTTACATTGCTCAACAATATG
>JAFTNB010000089.1 GCA_017452115.1 Alphaproteobacteria bacterium | reverse complement strand
ATTCATGGATCCTCGGAACAAGTCCGAGGATGACGAGAGAGTGTGTGCGCCTGAGGATGACTATTATAAAAAAATGAGTCCGAGGGTGATAGAAAAGAGAGAGGTATCCGAGGATGACAATATATATGTGTCTGAAGATGACTAAAGCGAGGGGCGAGGATGATAGAAGATATTGGGCATAAATGATAATAAAAATTTCATCTAATAGTTATTTTATTTTTTTATTTCAATTAAATATTGTTGACAACTAAAAATTGTGTGATTATTGTAGGTTGTGTTAGATGTTATTGGAGAGGAAATTTTATGATACGAGGAATGGTTAAGTGGTATAATACAGAAAAAGGATATGGTTTTATTACACCGGATAATGGAGAGAAAGATGTTTTTGTGCATATTTCGCAATTTGAAAAAATTGGTGTAATGGTACCGAAAGAAGGAATGCGAGTAGAATTTGTATTATATAATGATAGAGGACGTATTGCGGCTGGAAAGCTAAAAATCATTACGGATTAGGCTAAATTCTATCTTGAATTTTTTTAGAAAATAGATTAAACTTGCTGCTTATTGAAAATTATTATGGAGATTATATTGAATATAGTTTGTTCTATCCATGATAATTGTTTAAAATAAATTTATCAATTTTAAAATATATTTTTATGGATGAAGTAAAAAAAGTAGCTTTAATTAGAGCGGCTGTGGCTGGTCAGTATGGTCGTGAAGTTAGCGATTTAGCAAAAAGTTGGTCTATTCGCTGTTTGCTTGGTGGAAAAACAATACCTCTTTCTTGGAGTGAATTGTATGAAGCATATCATGATTTCGATATTGCTTTTGTAGCAGAATTTATGAAACATCAAAATTGGTATGTTATTTGGCAAATGAGCAATGATTATTGCGAATATCGAGATGTACACTTTGTGTATCCGCGAATTTTGTTAGAACTTTTAACAGTGCCTGTAGAGCCTTTAGTAAAGGAGCAAATACAAAATTGGTTGTTGCTTCATACGAAAAGTACAAAAATTGCATTTATTTTGTTAGAAAAAGCACAAAAATATCCGCAATTGCTTGATTGGGCAGTTTGTTATTTGGCAAAATTTGAAGAGTTTCCAGATGCAAACAATATTATTAGCTTGATTAAGCGTGCTGCAAAAACATATCCTGAATATATGCGGTATGCCGTGCGTTTGTTATCTTGTGTGGGTACCAGCGGTAGAGGACAACAGTTACAAACAGTGAAAGCTTTGGTTGAGCTGTGCTTAATCAAAGATTTGGATGATAAGTTATTACATTCTTTGAATGAAGAAATTTCTCGTCAGTTGGATACTATGGATATTACCTGGTTACGTCGTTGTTTGCATGAAGGGATTTTATCTGCTGAACATCGTGTTGCAATAGGACGTCGTTTGGTGAACCGTGGTTACTGGGATAGTAAACTTATTAAAGACATATCTACAATTTATAACTTATCATTTGCACAAAATGATGATACGGATAAGTTGTTGATAGAATGGAATTTGTTTATCGATGCTGTATTTAAGCATCATCCGGAAGTAATATCTGAGTTATTTTTAACTGTTAGTAAAGCAATTTCGGTGTATGTAGAAAAAATGCATTGGGAGGTTTCTTTGATGGAATGGAATCCGGGGATGAATTTTCAAAAATATTCGCCGGAATTTATAAGAATGACAATTAAATCTTTGGATTATGCTACGGTTTGTAAACAATTCCGTCCGCGTGCTTTTTTGACGGCACTTAATATTTGGGTGTTTGATGAAACAAAGGTATTTAATGAGGAATGGTTTGAACGGTTTGTTGCGTCTTTGTCACAAAATAATGATAAATCATTGTCTTGGGATGATGATTTACAACAGCTATTAAATCATTTGGCGTTGTTGTATCGTTATCGTGTTGAAATGCAACAAAAAGATGCTGATTTTATTGTTACTCAAGCTAAGTTGTTTATTCAAATGTTATTGGCAAATTATGTTTTGAACAATATACAGATTGGTTTAATTCGTAATTTATGTGTTCGTTTGAATTTGGATATTGTGGTTGAGTTGGAAATTGCAGCAATGGATGAGCGCTCTCTACAGTTGCAGCATCAAAAGGAGCAAGAACAACAATACTTGTTAGAACTGTTAGCTAATTAGAGTTGGTAAAAAAGGAACCTGTTAAAGGTTCCTTTTTTGTATTATTAAATTACATTTTTTCTTTGAGGTTAGGTCCTTGTGCAGTATAAATTTCTACTGCTTTTGCCGATTTTTTGGGTAATGCAATACATCCAGGACCGGCTACGCACCCACCTTCGCAACACATGACTTCAATCATATTAAACGGGCATCCTTCCGGATTAGTGCAGACACCTCCGGAGGTTGCTTTTTGACCATATTTTTT
>JAFTNB010000008.1 GCA_017452115.1 Alphaproteobacteria bacterium | reverse complement strand
TCACTAATATGCTTCCTACTTTATTAAACTTTCTAATTTTAGTAATGATATACATACTTGTTCCCAATCGCAAAGTCAGTATTATTCACGCATCTGTGGGAGCGACTACTGCAATTATACTGTTTTGGGCAATGCGAAAATTTTTCGGATTAATGATTCTCAATAACGCTACGTATAAAACTTTATATGGAGCTTTGGCGGCATTACCGATTTTTTTAGTTTGGATGTATCTGGTTTGGGCGGTTGTTATTTTCGGTGCCGTAGTAACAGCCTCAATAGACGAATATCAAAAACAAAAACGCCAAATTACACAAAAACAAAATTAGAACAAAAATTAGCATATAAATAAAAAAATTAATTGTAAATTAAGAAAATTTGCTTTTTAATATACGCAGACGAAACTACTAGAAAGAAAGATAAAAATATGGATAAAGATAAAGCCCTTGACGCAGCGCTGAGCCAAATCGAAAAAGCTTTCGGCAAAGGTTCCATTATGCGCCTTGGTCAAAATAATTCCGTTGCCGACATTGAAGCCATTTCCACCGGTTCTATCGGTATTGATATTGCTTTAGGAATTGGTGGCATGCCTCGCGGTAGAATTATCGAAATTTATGGTCCTGAAAGTTCAGGTAAAACAACTCTTGCCTTGAGTGTTATTGCTCAAGCTCAGAAAAAAGGCGGCACTTGCGCATTTATTGATGCCGAACATGCTTTAGATCCGGCTTATGCCAAAAAAATCGGTGTAGATTTAGAAAACTTATTAATTTCACAACCGGATGCCGGTGAACAAGCACTTGAAATCACTGATACTTTAGTTCGCTCGGGTGCTATAGATGTATTAGTTGTCGACTCTGTAGCTGCATTAGTACCTAAAGCTGAATTAGAAGGAGAAATGGGCGATTCGCACATGGGATTGCACGCCAGATTAATGAGCCAAGCTTTACGCAAACTCACAGCTACGGTTTCTCGCTCCAATACTCTCGTTATTTTTATTAACCAGATTCGTATGAAACTCGGTGTAATGTTTGGTAATCCTGAAACAACTACCGGCGGTAATGCACTCAAGTTCTATGCTTCTGTTCGTATTGATATCCGCAGCACCGGAAAAATCAAAGATAAAGAAGACATAATCGGTAGCCAAACCCGCGTTAAGATTGTCAAAAATAAAGTTGCCCCTCCGTTCAAAACCGTTGACTTTGACATTATGTACGGCGAAGGAATTTCCAAAACGGGAGAACTTATTGACCTTGGTATCAAAGCCGGATATGTAGAAAAAGCCGGTGCATGGTTCTCTTATAATGGCGAAAAACTTGGACAAGGCCGTGAAAATGCTAAAATTTTCTTAAGAGATAATCCTGATGTAGCTCAAGAAATTGAAAACAAAATTCGTGCCGATGCCGGACATTTAACCACAGAACTCACAGGTGGTGATGATTCCCCTAATGAAGAATAAAAAACTAATCCAAAGTCGGAGTTCAATACTCCGACTTTTTTAGAGCAATCATATTTATAAGAGCTATCACAAGGAAGACAAACGAGTTTATTTATATCAAATGGGCAACGAACAAAACCACCATTACAAGACGTTTCGGTATAACCTAATTCAACACAATCGGGTGCCGGTGTACATTCCGCATGTGCCATATTTGTCATAGTCAAACTTGACACGAGTATCCACATCATAATTGTCATACCTATTTTTTGCAACGCACACTTTTTTATTGTCATGCCTCGTTTTCGTAAGATAACGTCAAGGAATCTACCGATTCACATTATTATCACCTAATTCGAAGATGCCTTGACGCTTTGTACCAAAGCGAGGCATGACAATATAAAAGAACCGGCTCGGACTCATATATATATTGACATTCTCGGACACACATTTTTTATAGTCATTCTCGGACTTGTTCCGAGAATCCATGGATACTCGTGTCAAGCACGAGTATGACATAAAAGAAAATTTACCCGAGTATGACAGAAAAGAAAAATTGCCCGAGTATGACGATAAGGTAGGTGTCATTCCTCGATTGTGACAGCAATCGTAAAGAAATCTCCTGATTATTAATAGAGTTAAAGAAATTTGGATAAAATTATTCATCACAATTAAAACAATGGTTCACATCTATTCATATCCTCTTTAACGACCATCGGAACATTTTTAGCTCTTCGTTTTACTTCTTTAAGAGCTTTAACATTAATCGTATAATCCTTTTTCAGAGTAATTTTATTTGCAGCTCCATAAGTATATATCAGTTTCCACCATTATGGAGAAATATGTTTCCACAACATATTATGACGAATTTTATAACTACTGTAATGTACCATAAACCCTAAATACGAATTAATACTGGACTGAAAATTTTCTGCAAAATTGGCATAATTGTGATTATTTTCAGCCATATGATTATATTCTTGAATTTTCTGAAATAAATTTCCTTTAGTTCGATTCCCGATATAATTTCTTCCCGGTTTTATCACCGAACCGATAAACTTTACACCTTTAGAAAAGTGTTGCAAATAAATCTTTTTGGGATGCAATGTTAAATGTAAATCTTTTTTTATAAATTCACACAATTTTTTCTTAGCTTCACATAAAAATTCCTTACTTTCATGAACAATCACAAAATCATCAACATAGCGCCCATAATATTTCACATTTAACGCATTTTTTACAAACTTATCGAATGAATCCATATAAAAATTAGCAAATACTTGCGAAGACAAATTTCCAATTGGCAATCCTTTGTATTTTCCGGCATAAAATAAACTTTTAGAATGAGGTAATCCATTCCAATCTGATTTTTTACCTTTAATCAAACAATTATTTTGCGGACAATGCGATACTATTATTTCCACAAGCCTTAAAATAATTTCCTTATCTACACCACGATAATACTCTTTAATAAAATTATGTAATCGTTTCGCTAAAATACGCTTATCAATTGACATAAAAAAAGATTGAATATCCATCTTCAAAATATAACAATCTTTGGTATAGTTTTCCGAACACTCACGCACAAATTCTGCAACTCGGTTAACCCCATACAAACATCCTTTATTTTCACGACAACTATAACTATCATTAATAAATAATCTTTCAAAAAGAGGTAACAGCTTGTTAATTACCAAATGGTGAACTACTATATCTCTAAAATCCGCAGCAAAAATTTCTCGTTTTACCGGTTTATCAACAATAAACGAAATCGAACGCCCCGGATAATAAGTACCATTATTA
>JAFTNB010000088.1 GCA_017452115.1 Alphaproteobacteria bacterium | reverse complement strand
GACCGGTAAGAGGATTCGCAGTTACTTTGACTATCGGTATTGCCACATCAATGTTTACCTCCGTAACTGTAACTCGGCTGATTATTGCATCTTGGCTTGTTCGTCATAAGCCGACTAAACTTCCGATTTAATGAATTAAGGATATATGACAATGAGAATTTTTAAATGGATTACTAAAGACACAAATATAAATTTTTTGGGAGCAGATAAATTAACTTATTTTATTTCTACTCTTGCCGTTATATTGTCCATTGCCGTTATCGGATTAAAGGGCTTTAATTATGGTATCGATTTTTCCGGAGGCATTTTAATCGAAATTAAAAGTAATGAGCCGCTTAATTTAGAAGATTTGCGTTCTCGCTTAAGTTTGGTTAATGTTGGGGAAATTAATTTGCAGACAGTTGGTGAAAATGGTAATGAAGTAATAATTCGTACCGAAGCCGATAATTTGGATGAAGCCGGACAACGCGCTGCCGCCGCTAAAATTAAAAAAATTTTGGGGGATGATGTTGAATATCGTCGTAATGAACTTGTAGGTCCTCAAGTTGGTGATGAACTAAAAATTGCCGGAATAATTGCTTCTTTAATCGCTGTTTTAGCAATTTCTGCATATATATGGGCGCGGTTTGAATGGCAGTTTGCTTTAGGAGCATTAGTTGGTTTGTTCCATGATATTATTGTAACCTTAGGTTTGTTATCAGTATTTGATATGGATTTCAGCTTAACCACAATTGCTGCTATTTTAACTTTGGCCGGTTATTCTGTAAATGATACTGTTGTTACCTATGATAGAATACGTGAAAATTTACGTAAATTTACTCGTATGCCGCAACGTGATTTACTCAATAAGAGTCTTAATGATATTTTTTCACGCACATTGTTAACTGGTTTTACGACTCTTGCCGCTTCTGCTTCACTATTTGTTTTGGGTGGTGAAGCTTTACGTAGTTTTTCTTTTACAATCTTGTTTGGAGTAATTGTTGGAACTTATTCTTCTATTTATGTTTCTACAGTAATTTTAAATTGGTTTGATTTGCGTAAAACAATTGAAGCCGGTAAAAATGTAAATCCGTTTGGTAATGTAGAATAATTATCTTAAATAACAAAAAATACAGCGTGCTTTAATATAAAAGTACGCTTTTTTTGTGCGAATAGTAGTAAAAAAAGTTGTAAAAATACAAAAAATATGATATTCACAAACTAATAAAAAACTAAAATACTGTTGCTTTGGAACTGTGGCTGTTGTTATGATTATTGATGGTAATAATAAGAAACAGAGAAGTATATTAACTAATAAATGCTTCTACCAGACGACGGCTCGAATTATGCGTGATTTCGAGACCAAAGGATATGCAAATTCTGCCGATGAAACGGTACGAGTTATTAGTGCGTATCATGATATTGTCAAAAAGAAAACTAAAAATAATTTTAATTCTGATTACAATGATGCTTTTCGTAAAATTGATTATGCTATTGATAGTATGGCTAATAAAGTATTTTATGATTTTGATAAGAAAAAACATGATGAGGCCTATCGTTCTTTTGAAGAATTTGACTATGTCGGAGCTATTCTTAATCGTAAAAATAAAGTTTCTGCCGGTTAGTCTATAAACTGTGTGTACATATGCTTTAAGTTAATTGCCAAAACTGAATAACTCATATACATTAACATCATTACAAACCTCTAACAAAGGAACTGCTATGGAAGCTATTTCATTAATTGGTTGCGGTCGCTGGGGAACTTTTCTAGGCTGGTATGCCGGAAATTATTGTAAGTTTGACCGTGTAGATATGTATGATATTCCTACATCTCCAAATTTTATTGAATTAAAAGAAAATCGCAAAAATGCTTATCTGAGTCTATCAGATAATATGGTTATGCATGAAAATATTGAGGAAGTGCTTGGTAATGAAATTATCATTGTTTCTATTGGTTGCCAGCATTTGCGCTCTTTAGCCAAACAAATTAATAACTATAATGTAAATAGCAAAACTTTTCTTTTAGCAATGAAAGGTTTGGAAGAACCCAGTGCTAAAACTTTGGAACTGGTGTTTAGGGAAGAAGTAAAACAAGATATTCATGTAGCGATTCTTGCCGGTCCGGGACATGTTCAGGATTATATGAAAAAAGTTCCTTCTTGTGCTGTAATTGATAGTTATGAGAGCGCAACCAAAGATATGCTAATTCGTCGCCTTTCCAGTGACTTGATTCGTTTTTATTATGGAACTGATATGGTGGGGAATCAGATTGGTGCTGCATTGAAGAATGTCATTGGAATTGCTGCCGGTATTTTAGACGGTTTGGAATGGTATGGTTTAAAAGGAGCTTTAATGGCACGTGCTCCAATTGAGGTTGGTCGTTTTATCAAACATTTTGGCGGCAATCCTCAAAATGCATATGGACTTGCTCATTTAGGTGATTATGAGGCTACTTTATTTTCCAAACATAGCCATAATCGTAGTTTTGGCGAAATGTTAGCTAAAGGTGAAAATTTTGGTAAACTTGCTGAAGGGGTTGCAACTTTAAAAGCTGTGAAAATTATTGCCGATACAGAAGGTATAGATATGCCTATAGCTCAAGCTTTATACAAAGTTGTTTATGAACAAGCAGATATTAAAACTACCTTGAAATCTATGTTTGAACGTGATTTGAAAAAAGAATTTGATAATTCCGTTATTTGTTGATTTTCTATTAGTATTTCAAAATAAACTCCAAAAATTTTCTGTTTTTGGAGTTTATTTTTATCCAAATTTCTTTACGTAGCCTTTATTAAGTATTTACACTAAGCAAAATATATGATATAGTTCTAATTAGGGTTAATTCTTATAATTGGAGCTATAGTATGATGAAATACAGGTTAATTCGACGATGCCTTGAATTTTTTGCTTTGCAAAAAATAGGCATGACTTTTAAGTTGTTGTCATACTCGGGTAAATTTTCTTCTTCGTCATACTTGTGCTCTTTTTTAATGTCATACTCGGGTTTATCCCGAGTATCCAAGTTATTTAAGTGGATTCTCGGAACAAGTCCGAGAATGACACCAACCTTATTGTCATACTCGTGCTTGACACGAGTATCCATGGATTCTCGGAACAAGTCCGAGAATGACTATAAAAAATGTATGTTCGAGAATGATTTTACATCGAAGTCATTGCTCCGAGCCAATTTCCCTTTATTGTCATCGCTCCGAGCCGATAGGCGAGGTCAAGCGATCTACGACTTAGAGAAAAGGGGACTAATTTGTAGATGCCTTGACGTTTTCTTACGAAAGCGAGGCATGACAATTATGCTGTGGATACTCGTGTCAAGTTTGACTATGACAAATATAGCACATGCGGAATGTACACCGGCACCCGATTGTGTTGAATTGGGTTATATCGAAACATCTTGTAATGGCGGATTTGTTCATTGCCCATTTGATATAAATAAACTCTTTTGCCTCCCTTGTGATAGCTCTTATAAATATGATTGCT
>JAFTNB010000087.1 GCA_017452115.1 Alphaproteobacteria bacterium | reverse complement strand
TAACCGACCGAAATTGCAACATCCAAATTATAAAATTGAATATCGCGTTTTACCGTTCTATTCCCTTCTGTACGAACTACTCGAATTTTTCGAGTAGTTGAATCATCTTCATCTAATTCCCCGCTTTTATAAATCTCTTTAATGTGGTAGTTTATGGTATTTTCCTCAACACCAAACAAGTCTGCCATTATCTGCTGACTCATCCACATGTTTTCATCAGCCATATAGACTTCTATTTCTACATCACCATTGTCTTTTGTGTAAAAAGCCAATCCTACTCGCTCGGGGACAGATTGAAGATTTTTATTGCGCCAATCAATTAATTGTCCGTCAAATTCTTTTGTGTTATCCATTCTTTAGGCTCCCAATTCTTCTAAATAATCTTGCATTTGAGCTTGGACTTCCTGGAGTTGCAGCTCCAAATCGGCAATTTCGGCTTTGACGGCTGCCAAATCAATCTCTTCTTCCTCTTCAAAAGTATCTACATAGCGCGGAATATTTAGGTTGAAATCGTTTTCTTTAATCTCGTCAAAGCTGGCTAAATGTGAAAATTTCTCAATTTCCGCACGGTTTTTATAAGTTTCAAATATCTTGTTGATATGCTCCGGCTCAAGCGTGTTTTGGTTTTTACCGGCCTTGAATTCTTTGCTGGCATCAATAAACAAAACATCTTTACGCCCTTGGTTTGCACCACCTTCTTGTCTGCTCTTATCAAAAATCAAAATAGCTACCGGAATTCCTGTTGTTTGGAACAATCCAGCTGGTAAACCGATAACTGCATCAAGCAGGTTTTCTTCTATCAAGGCTTGACGAATCCTTCCTTCCGAACTGCCACGGAACAAAACACCATGCGGAACAATCACCGCAACGCGTCCCGATTTTTCTTTGGCAGTTGCTATCATATGTGAAATAAAGGCATAATCTCCCTTGCTGGACGGAGGCATTCCACGATCAAAACGATGATAAACATCATTTTCCAAATGCTTTTCGCCCCATTTATCCAAAGAAAACGGCGGATTTGCGACAATTATGTCAAATTGCATTAATTTATCGTTTTCTCTCAACAAAGGATTGTTTAAGGTATCACCCCATTCAATACGGGCAGAATCCTTGCCGTGCAAAAACATATTCATACGTGCCAGGTTGTAAGTAGCTCCGGTTTTTTCTTGTCCATACAAGGCATAGTCTTTGGATCCTTGTTTTTCAACTTCTTCTCCAGCTAAGAGCAGCAAACCTCCCGAACCACAAGCCAGATCACAAATTCTGTCTCCCGGTTTTGGCATAGCCAATTTAGCAAGCAATGAAGCAACAACTTTTGGTGTGTAAAACTCTCCAGCTTTTTTACCGGCATCTGAACCAAAGCGTTCAATCATATACATATAGGCATTACCAAGCAAATCCTCGTTATATTCAGACAAATCAACCTCATTAAAGTCTGTAATCAAGTCGCGAATCATTTTGTTACGTTGGCTGGTCTGTCCCAAAATTGCATCCGAGTTAAAATCTACCGTAAAAATGTTTTTCAACAGATTTTCATTAGCATCTTCAATCTTGCGTAAGGCTTTGTTGATTATCTCGCCAATGTTATCGGCATTTTGAGAATCGTAGATGTCATAGAAACTTGCATCATCAGGCAAAATAAAACGTGCATTTTTCAAGCGCAGAGCAATGCGTTCACTGTCATCTCCGTAACGTTCTTGTAGTTTTTTGACTTCTGCTTGTTTGATGTCACTTATATACTTAAAGAACAAAAAGGCTAAAATATAGTCTTTGAAAATACCGGCATCTACCACACCACGGGC
>JAFTNB010000086.1 GCA_017452115.1 Alphaproteobacteria bacterium | reverse complement strand
TAGAAGATTGCGCCAAAGTAAGTCGTAAAATATCAGAAATTCTTGATGAAAAAGATCCGATAGACGGACAATATTCTTTAGAAGTAAGTTCTCCCGGACTTGATAGACCGCTTACTAAAATCGAACATTTTCAACGTTTTGCCGGTTACGAAGCCAAAATTGAAACTTCCGTTGAAGTTGAAGGACGTAAACGTTTCAAAGGCACATTAGGAAACACCGATTCAAACGGAATTATTCATATTGAAATGAATGGCACTGAATATCAAATTGCTTTTGCTGATATAAATAAAGCAAAATTAATTATTACCGATGAACTTCTTGCTATCGCGGCAGAAGCTCAGGAAATTGAACTTTAATCTATCTGAGAGGAAAAAATGGAAAATACAGAAAACATGCCCAGACCGGAAATCATTATGGTAGCAGACACTGTCGCTCGTGAAAAAAACATTGAACGCGACGATGTATTTGTAGCAATGGAAATTGCTATTCAAAAAGCCGGTCGTTCCAAATATGGTTTTGAGCATGACATACGTGCACAAATTGATCGCAAAACCGGAGCAATTACGCTTTCTCGCTATCGCGAAGTTGTTGCCGATGATGCTGTTGAAAATGAGGTTACTCAATTAACTGTTGCACAAGCCCAAGACTATAAAGAAGATGCTAAAATCGGCGATTTCATTGTTGATTCTCTCCCTCCGATTGATTTTGGTCGTATTGCAGCTCAAACTGCAAAACAAGTAATCACCCAAAAAGTTCGCGAAGCTGAACGCAATCGTCAATTTGAAGAATATAAAGAAAAAGTTGGTACTATAGTTAACGGAACTGTAAAACGTATTGAATTTGGCAACGTCATCCTAGATATTGGAAAAACTGAAGCCATTTTGCGCCGTGATGAAATTATTCCCAGAGAAAAATTCAAAAATGGTGATCGCGTACGTGCTTATGTATTAGATGTCCGCCGCGAAAACAAAGGTCCGCAAATTTTCCTATCTCGTACATGTCCGGAATTCATGGCTAAACTTTTTGCCTCCGAAGTACCTGAAATTTATGACGGTATCGTACAAATCGTTGCTGTTTCTCGTGATCCCGGTTCAAAAGCTAAAATTGCTGTTAAAACCGACGATGTAACAGTTGATGCGGTTGGTGCTTGCGTAGGCTTACGCGGCATTCGTGTACAAGCTGTTGTTACCGAATTGCAAGGTGAAAAAATTGACATTGTACCTTGGAGCGAAGATAAGGCGCAATACATTGTTAGTGCTTTGGCACCCGCTGAAGTCAGCAAGGTTGTCATTGACGAAGAAAACAACCGCATTGAAGCTGTTGTTCCCCAAGAACAATTCTCTGCAGCAATTGGGCGCCGCGGTCAAAACGTTAAACTTGCATCACAGCTTTTAGGCTGCGACATTGACGTATTAACAGAAGAACAAGAACAAGAACGCCGTTCTAATGAAAATAAAGTACGTTCACAACGCTTTATTGAAGCATTAGATGTCGATGAAATGATTGCCCATTTGCTTATTGCAGAAGGTTTTTCTACTGTTGATGAAATTGCTATGGTATCCTTGAACGAATTAGCAGAAATCGAAGGATTTGATGAAGATGTTGCTACAGAATTACAAAATCGTGCACAAAATTTCATTGCCAAACGCAACGCCGAATTTGAAGAAAAAAGCAAATCTTTAGGCATTGATGACAAACTTCAAGAAATTGAAGGTCTTGATCAAGATATGCTTTTAGCTTTAGCTAATAACAACATCAAAACTGTTGATGACCTTGGCGATCTTGCTGCTGATGAACTAATAGAAATTCTCGGTACACATACTCTTTCGGAAACCGAAGCAAACAAAGTCATTATGGCTGCACGTGCCCATTGGTTTACTGAAGAAGCCTAAGGAAAAAGTATGACAACAAACAGCGAAAATCGGAAATGTATTGTCACCGGTAAAGTGCTAAATAAACAAGATTTATTACGTTTTACCGTTTTGCCTGACGGGCAACTTATCCCTGATTTCAAAAAGAAACTTCCGGGAACTGGTATTTATGTAAGTGCATCGCGTGACAATCTTTCCACCGCTGTAAATAAAAACCTTTTTTCTAAAATACTAAAAAGAAATATCAAAATCGCCCCTGATTTCGTCATTACTGTTACCAACCAGCTCAAGCAAAATGGTCTGCAGCTCATTTCGCTATCTCGCAAAGCAGGAATTCTTCGCACCGGTTTTGATAAAGTATCCGATTCGCTAAAAAAAGGGCGCATTTCTTTTATCATTGAAGCAATTGATGCCGGTAATGACGGACACAATAAAATTTTATCTCTGGCTCAAGGGCTGGAAATCTTTAATATTTATACTGTTGAGGAGTTAGACAAGGCACTAGATAAAAATAACACCGTTCATCTCGCATTTGAAAAAAGCGAAATGGCAAATAAGATTTACGGAGAATTCCGCAAACTGAATAACTTTCTAAACTCAACAACTCAAGCATAAATCTGGAGAAAAAATTATATGACAGAAAACAATTCAGGTTCAAAATTAACATTGTCAGGCAAATCAACACTGACACTTAAGAACCTTGGGAATAAACCTAAAAATGACGGCTCTAAAGTTGTCCAAGTCGAAGTACGCAAAAAACGTATAATTAACCCCACTCCTTCGACTGGTAACAAAGTTCATATTGACGAAGCTACTGCCGCTAAAATCAAGCTTATTAACGAAGCAAAGGAACACGATGCCAAACGTCGGCAGGAAGAAGAAGAAAAAGCAGCGATTCGTCAAAAACAAAAAGAACAAGAGCAAAAAGAAAAACAAGCCCAAGAGGCTCAAGCTAAAGAAGAAGCTAAATTAGCTCAAAAAGCTATTGAAAAAACAGAGCAAACACCAACTAAAGTAATAGCAGAAAAATCGCCGATTCCACCAATTAATGAAGATAAAACCTACCGGACGAAAGAGAAAAAATCAAAAGATTACGATGACGACGACGATGATGATTAT
>JAFTNB010000085.1 GCA_017452115.1 Alphaproteobacteria bacterium | reverse complement strand
TTTCATGCCTTCAATTGCAGCGGTTTCTCCACGGTCATAAGCTGCTTCAAAATCGCGGGAATCGCTATATCCGCTTAAACCATATTTGCCGCTTTTTTTATTAAGCATATCATTAACTTCATCTGCACTCAAGTTTTGAGTTTTCATGATATAAAGCGGAATATAAGGATCAATATCACCACAACGAGTATCCATTACAATACCGGCTAAAGGTGTTAATCCCATGGACGTATCTACACAAATGCCATCTTTTACGGCAGTTATGGATGCACCGCTTCCGATATGGCAAGTAATGATTTTGTTGCGTTTACCCATAATTTCAGCAGCTTTTTCGGCAACAAATTTATGGGATGTACCATGAGCGCCATAACGACGGATTTTGTATTTATTGCGTTGTTCAAGAGGCAAAGCATAGGTATAAGCTTCTGCCGGCATAGTTTGGTGAAATGCAGTATCAAATACGGCAACTTGCGGAACGTCAGGAAGTTCGGAGGTTACAGCACGAATCACTAAAGCAGCTGGATAATTATGTAAAGGTGCTAATACGGCTAATTCTTCTATTTGTTTGATTACTTCTTCGTTGATTAAAGCAGAAGATTTGAAAATTGCACCACCTTGAACAATACGATGTCCGATAGCGTGAATTTCTTTAAGGCTACCGATAACGCCATCAAGCAAAAGTTTGAAAACTTCGTTGAGGGCAGTATTGTGGTCAGGCAAATCAACAGAAACTTCTTTTTTATCACCGTTGGCATATTTAATTCCGACAAAAGAGGCATCACGACCAATACGTTCAGCGTTGCCTTTACAAATTACGTTATAATTATTAGCTTCAACTTCAAATAATTGATATTTGAGAGTAGAAGAACCTGAGTTTAATACTAAAATTTTCATAAGCAGTCCTTTTTATTTGATTGATTGTAAAACAGTAATTGCTACCATACCAACAATATCTTCGGCAAAGCAGCCACGAGATAAATCGTTGACCGGTGCATTTAATCCTTGAAGAATCGGGCCATAAGAATCAGCTCCTCCTAAACGTTGGAGAAGTTTGTAACCTATATTTCCGGCATCGATATTGGGGAAGATTAAGGTATTGGCTTGACCGGCAACATTAGAACCGGAGGCTTTTTTCTTGGCTACAACACTATCCAGAGCTGCATCCGCCTGCAATTCTCCGTCAAGCAAAATGTTTTTATTCGTATATTCTGGAGCAAGCAATGCTTCTTTGGCCAAACGGGTTGCTTCTTTTACTTTATCTACAGATTCACCTTTACCGGAACCGTAAGTAGAATATGATAGCATAGCGATACGAGGCGTATCTCCGAATTGAATAACGCTGTCGGCACTTTCTAAAGCAATATCAGCCAATTCTTTAGCTGTGGGATTGATATTAATGGCACAATCCGATAGATAGAACGGTTTGTTGTTGCATACCATGATAAACATTGAAGAAACGCCTCTATCTTTGTGTGCCGATTTGATGATTTGCAATGCTGGGCGAACGGTATCTGCAGTAGAATGATTGGCGCCGGATACAAGACCATCGGCATCTCCGGCTTTAATCATTAATGTACCAAAATAGTTCGGATTAAGTGCTAATTTTGCGGCGTCTTCTTGGGTTAAGCCTTTGTCTTTGCGAAGATTATATAATAATTCCGTATAAGTGGAAAGTTTTTCTGATTGTGCCGGATTAATGAGGGTAATCCCATCAAGACTCCAACCATTATCAACAAAGTATTTTTCAATTTCTTGGGTGTTGCCAAGGATAATTAGATTAGCAATTTTCTTTTCACGAATTTGGTGTGCAGCGATAAGTACGCGTTCGTCTTCTCCTTCCGGAAGTACAATAGTTTTGTTGTACTGGCGAGCTTGGGCAAAGATATTTTCAATATAGTTGCTTTCTGACATAATATTTCCTTTACTTGGTTTGAAGTGTTTTTTTATTTTGGTTTACTCTTTTTGAATCAAAAAGTCTATTAAAATTATAAAAAAATTGCTTATTTGGAAAATGTGTAATATATTAATTTTGGTTATGTTTAAGCGAAATAAAAGGAGTGCAATATGGAAAGAACTCTCTCTATTATTAAACCGGATGCAACAGCCAGAAATATCACCGGCAAAGTTAATGCGATGATTGAAGATGCAGGTTTGAGAATCGTTGCACAAAAAAGAATCCGTTTGTCTGCTCAATTTGCTGAAGAATTTTATGCTGAACACAAGGGAAAAGCATTTTTTTCCGGTTTGGTGGATTTTATGACATCCGGTCCGGTGGTTGTACAAGTTTTGGAAGGCGAAGATGCAATTGCTCAATATCGTAAAATTATGGGGGCGACTAATCCGGCAGTAGCAGAAAAAGGGACAATTCGTAAAACTTATGCTTTGTCGATTAATCAGAATACTGTTCACGGTTCTGATTCTCCGGAAAGTGCGGCTAGAGAAATTGCTTTCTTTTTTGCAGAAACAGAAATTGTCGGGTAGGAAATAATGGTGACTAGAATCTGGTTATTGGTGTTATTGTGTTGTATAATGACACCAAAGGCGTTTGCTGATAGCTTGTATGATGTGGATGTGCTGGTTGATGTGGTAGATAAAAATGCAGCACAGGCGCGTGAGAAAGCTTTTATTGCGGCGAATCGTCAGGGATTAATTAATCTTTTGAAGAAAATTACGACAGAAGATGGTGTTCATCAAGTAGCAGAGCTTAATGATAATCAGATTCAAAATTTTGTTAAAGATATATCTATTGTTTCGGAAAAAGTTTCTGATATTCGTTATGTGGCGGAATTAAAAGTTCGATTTAACGGTAGTGTTTTGCGTAAATATTTACGTGAAAAAAATATTGTTTTTACGGAAGAAGGCGGTTTTAAGGTTTTGATTTTGCCTTTGCTGCAGAATAATGGGCAGATTTTATGGAATGAACCGGAAAATGTATGGCGTGAGGCTTGGAATAGTACGGTTGCTTCTGATGGTTTGGTTGAGTTTATTGTTGCCGATGGTTCTGATATTAGTCCGGAAATGCTGAATGTGGGAAAAGTTTTGGAATTTGATGCTTTAACTTTGGAGCAATTAGCGCAAATATATAAAGCAGATGAGTTGTATATTGTATATGCTTCTCCTGATGCTAATGGAGTTCAAGTCAAAATTTTTGCTCCTTCCGGAAAAGGTGGTATTGAACAAACAATATTGGTAGAAGGAGATGCTTCTTTAGATAATTTGAAAATATCTGCTCAAAAAGTAAAAGCTATAATTTCTGAACGAATTAAAAAATATAATTTGGAAGAAGATAATAAACAATATGAGATGTTAGTATTATATCAAAGTAATAGTTTGGAAAATTGGTTGAATTTGCAAAAAAAATTACGAAGTATGCCATATGTAAAATCAGTAAAAGAAGATGCAATGGGCGCTGGTAGAGTACAATTTCGAATTAGATATGTCGGAAATTTTGAACGATTTGAACAGCTGTTATATAGCCGTGGTTTGCGTCTGTTGCCCTATGATGGGTTTTATGTGATTTCTAAAGTGAGAGAATAATGGTAAAAAAAAGTAAGCAAAATTGGTTTTTTTGGTTGTGTATGCTAACATTTTTGGGTGTGGTGTTTTATGTTTTGCGATCTGTTTTATTGCCGTTCGTAACGGGAATTGTTATTGGTTATTTGCTTGATCCTTGGGCAACCAAATTGCAGAAATTTGGTGTAAAAAATCGTACTTGTGCTACAATTTTAGTTATGTTTTTGGTTTTTATTGTAGTATTGCCTTTGTTTATTTTATTGGTCGGTGTGATTGATGAACAATTAGTGCGTTTTCTTAGGGGATTACCTCAATATGCGGCTAATTTTTCGGCTCGTATTGAACCGATTGCGGCCGATTTACAAGATAAATTTCCAAATTTAGAAGCTGAAAAAATTCGAGAGTTTATTCGTGGTAACTTTGCTAATAGTATGAAAATAGTTGGAGCGTTGTTGAAAAAGTTAGTAAGCGGTGGTTTTGCGTTGGTTAATCTTTTGTCATTATTATTAATTACGCCGATTGTTGCTTTTTATATGTTACGTGATTGGCATAATTTTCTGCACAATATGGATGAATTATTACCCAAAAAGTATAAAGAAACTATACGCTGTTTGGTAGGGCGAATTGATAAGATTTTGGCTAGCTTTATTCGTGGGCAGTTGAGTGTATGTATTTTATTGGGAGCTTTTTATGCTACCGGTTTATATATAGTTGGGTTAGAGCTTGCAATTGCAGTCGGTTTGATGGCCGGTTTGATTTCTTTTATTCCTTATGTGGGAAGTATAGTCGGATTTGTGGTTAGTATTGCATTAGCTTTAGCTCAATTCGGTTCTTGGGGACCGCTTGTGCAAGTAGTGATTGTATTTATGTTGGGACAATTTATTGAAGGTAATTTTTTAACTCCTAAATTAGT
>JAFTNB010000084.1 GCA_017452115.1 Alphaproteobacteria bacterium | reverse complement strand
TTATCATAGAAAAAGCCCAAAATCACTCCAACAAAAATAAGCACATTACTTTCCATAGAAAAACCGATAATTCCGCCTAAAATCTTGCCAATATTACTATCGAATAAACTATCTGCTTTTTCCCGAAAAGAATTTGCATGAGATGACTTTGGGGTATCAAAAAGAAAATGTCCGCTAATGAACAACATGATAAAACCATGAAAACCATACAGTAGAAAACCTAAAGTACCACCTAACAACTTTCCCCAAAAATTACCATCAATACGACTATAGTAACGAGAAACATTATACGGCAACATTAGCCTAATATTATCATCAAGCTGATTCATTGCCGATTCTATTTTTGAAATAATACCGGTCTTGTCAATCAACAAATGCCCAATCAGCATTCCCCATAAAAAACCGTTTGCTCCACATAAACGCAAACCGACAAGAGCCAGAACAAACTTTCCTAACGGTGACATTAAAAATCCGTAGTTGTTAAACCCTAAAAAACCTTATACAATAAAATTTATTTAAAATAAAGGATTTTATACAAATTATCATTCTACTTATAATCTAATTAACGATACATGGCATGGAAAATCTTTGGCAGCACATACCAACCGTTGATGAGTATTCCGCCGAAAACTAAAATAATTTTCTTCATCTGAATAAGTATCAACCCCTGAAGCGGATACATTATTTACTCCAAATTTCTGCAACCGATACTTCACTAATCCTTCCAAATCAAATTGAAAATGTTGTTTATCTTTTCCTTCCACAAAAAATCTATTATATTCCGCATTTAAATTTACACATTCATCCCAAACATCCATTCCGACTTCAAAAGATTTTTGTTGAATACAAGGGCCCAAAGCAACCGCAATATTTTCTATTTTTGCTCCTTTTTCTATCATCAGTTTAAGCGTATTCTCTACCACTCCACGAATTGCCCCACGCCAACCGGCATGAGCAGCTCCTATTACCCCATTTTGATAATCTGCCATTAACACCGGCAAACAATCTGCCGTTTTAATTCCTAAAATAATTCCTTTAGCTTTAGTTACCGCCCCATCTGCAGTAACCTTTTCCTGACTAGGTTCAGAAATAAAGGCAACATCTGTTGATGCCATCTGACGTAAAAATAACAAATCATCAATATTTCCGCCTAACTTTTCTGCTGCAATCTGCCTATTGATATCTATATTCTGTTTATCATCCTGACAGATACAAGAAATATTTAATGAAGCATATTTATCTTTAGAAATTCCACCTTTTCTTCCTAAAAACACATGCTTATCTTTAGGTAAATTTTCTCCATAATAACTCATCGAAATGACACTCCATAGTTCAAAGGCGAAATTTCCAAATAATCAGCAATTGTTTGCCCGATATCAGCATAAGTATTTCTTTGCCCAATATTTTCTGGAACTACATTTTTTCCAAACATCAAAACCGGAACTTGCTCTCGGGTATGATCTGTTCCGGCATATGTCGGATCATTTCCATGATCGGCAGTAATAAACACCACGTCATCATCTTGCAAAATCGGCAAAATTTCGGGCAACCTGCTGTCAAAATATTCCAATGCCTGTGCATATCCTTTTACATCACGCCGATGCCCGTATAACATATCGAAATCTTCAAAATTTTTAAAAATCAAACTTCTGTCCGGAGCTGTTTTCATCTCTTGCAAAGTCGCATTCCACAAATCTGCTAAACCGGCTGTATGAATTTCTTTAGTAATCCCCCGATGAGCATAAATATCGTTTATCGCTCCAATCGCAATAACCTCACAACCGCCGGATTTTAATTTATCTAATAATGTTTCACCAAACGGCTGTGCTGCATAATCTTTTCGATTCTTTGTCCGCACAAATTCACCTGATTTCTCCCCTACAAACGGGCGAGCAATAATACGCCCGATATTATACGGCTTAACCAAATGATATGCCGCTTCACATACTTGATATAATCTTTCCAATCCAAAATATTTTTCATGTGCTGCAATTTGAAAACAACTATCTGCTGATGTATAACAAATCGGCATTTGACTTTTAATATGTTCTTCGCCCAACTCTTGAATAATAACCGTACCGGACGCAGCTTTATTTCCGAGAATATCGGCAATACCGGCTTCTTTAATCAAAGCCTCTGTCAGTTCCTTTGGAAAAGACGGATATTCTGCTGGAAAATGTCCCCACCCTTTGAGGTTTGGCAATCCCGCCATTTCCCAATGACCGGATACGGTATCTTTATCCACACTCAATTCTTTGGCATGTCCATATTTAGATGGTAAATTTAATTTCGCTTTGGGTTGAACACCAACTGCCGGATAAAATCCACAAGCAGATTTAGCTGCTTCACCTAACCCTACTGACAACAAATTAGGTATCTTAAGTCCAAGATTCATCGTAGCTATATGTCCCAAGGTATTAGCACCTTGATTATTATATTTTTCTGCATCTGGCGCCCCACCAATCCCAAATGAGTCCA
>JAFTNB010000083.1 GCA_017452115.1 Alphaproteobacteria bacterium | reverse complement strand
GAAGGTAGTATATAGGTTATTTCTTCCGCTCCAGAAACAAATAATCCTCCATCTCCTAAACCTTTAATTCCTAATGTAAGCAGTCCATTTTAATTTTTTTAGTATAAAACAGAGTACAATGTCAGATAATAAAGTAAATTTACGCAAAACATTTGCAATTATTTCTCACCCTGATGCAGGTAAAACCACATTAACAGAAAAACTGTTATTGTTTGGCGGTGCAATTCAACAAGCCGGTGCCGTCAAAGCTCGAGGTGAGGCCCGCCGTGCTCATTCTGACTGGATGAAAGTAGAACAAGAACGAGGTATTTCAGTAGCATCTTCAGTTATGAGTTTTGAATATAATAATATCAGTTTTAATCTTCTTGATACTCCGGGGCATGAAGATTTTTCGGAAGACACGTATCGTGTGCTTACGGCTGTAGACTCTGCAGTTATGGTTTTGGACTCGGCTAAAGGTATCGAAACACAGACAAAAAAATTATTTGAAGTTTGTCGTTTGCGTGATGTGCCAATTATTACTTTTATAAATAAGCTGGACCGAGAAGGAATGGATCCGTTTTTATTATTGGATGATATTGAAAAAACTTTGGCCATGGAAGTTACTCCGGCAAGTTGGCCTATCGGAATGGGAAAAGATTTTCTCGGTTGCTATGATTTGTTTAATGACCAATTAATTTTAATGAACAAAACCGGTGATAAATCACAAATTAATAATACGATTGAAACTTGTAGCGGTTTGGATGATCCTAAACTTGATGCAATACTTCCGGCTTATGCTGTAGCTAAGTTGAGAGAAGATGTGATGATGATAAAAGAATTGTGTCCTCCATTTAGTTTAGAAATTATTTAGCAGGAATACAAACTCCGGTTTTCTTCGGGAGTGCTGTAAATAATTTCGGGGTACGTGAAGTTTTGGAAGGTTTGCATAAAATTGCCCCCTCTCCTCGTCCACAGCCTACTGCAGAAAGAATCATTCAGCCGCATGAAGGCAAAGTAACCGGATTTATTTTTAAGATTCAAGCGAATATGGATCCTAAACATCGGGACAGAATTGCTTTTATGAGAATTTGTTCCGGACATTTCAAACGAGGAATGACATTAGCTCAAGTTCGTACAGGAAAAGGGATAAAAATTCCTACACCGGTTATGTTTTTGGCACAAGAACGAGAATTGGCAGAAGATGCTTTCCCCGGTGATATTATCGGGATTCCTAATCATGGGCAGTTGAGAATTGGCGATACATTAACCGAAGGTGAAAAATTGCACGTAACCGGTATTCCAAGTTTTGCACCGGAATTGTTGAAAAGTGTACGAGCTCTTGATCCATTGAAGTCCAAACATTTAGGAGCAGCATTACAACAAATTGCCGAAGAAGGCGGAGCTAGCGTATTTAAGCCAATTATTGGTTCAGAATGGATTGTCGGCGTGGTTGGGACATTGCAATTTGAGGTTATGGCTGATAGAATCAAAAATGAATTTAATATTCCAGTAATGTTTGAACCGACACAATATTATACAGCACGTTGGGTAAGTTGCGATAATAAAGATATATTTGAAAAATTCCGTAATTCTTCACAAATGAACTTGGCTGAAGATCATGATGGAGAATTAGTATTTTTAGCACGTAATGCTTGGCATTTAGGTAAAATTGCAGAGGATTTTCCGGATATTGTACTCAAGAAAACTAGAGAACAAATTATATAATAAAGTTATATAATTAACTTTTGTCTTCTTGTGATATAGGCAGATATACGGTAAAAGTTGTTCCATTGTAAGATGTTGAAGTTACGGTAAGATTACCTCGATGCCGTAAAATAATTTGTTTAGCAATGGACAGACCTAAACCGGTACCTTTTATATTCAAATTTTTGTGTTCTTGCATGCGATAAAATCTTTCGGTGAGGCGTGTAAGATTATCGGTAGAGATTTTAGCACCTTTATTATTGATAGCTATTGCCACCGCTTCTCCGTTTGCTGTTTTATGACTTTTAGAATTGGGAATATTTGTACTTTTACTGATTGCAATAGTTACATCACTTTGACTTACCCCATATTTTACAGCGTTATCCGTAAGATTTTGTATCAGCTGTTTGATTTGCCCTCTATCGGCGATAATTTCAGGAACATTATCTTCAAAATCAATTCTAATTTTAATCTTTCTTTCGGCTGCTTTTTGTGATAATGCATCAGCGGCTTCTTCGGCAATCTCCAACACATCAACAATTTCATCCGGCTTTTCATCTTGTTTGAGTTCAATTTTTGAAAGAGATAACAAATTTTCAATTAATGAAGCCATATAATCAGTCTGTTCTCGCATAATGCTCAAAAATTTATCCCGAGCTTTAGCATCGTTTTTTGCACTTGTCTGCAGTGTTTCAATAAAACCGGAAATGATGGATAATGGTGTTCTTAACTCATGACTGGCATTAGCAACAAAGTCAGATTGCATTTGTTCTATTTTCATTGATTTGGTCATGTCATAAATTGAAATAACTGCAACCGCACGTCCTTTGGACAACCAAGGAAGCTATTTAATATGGGCATAAAGTTTCTGTGAACGAGGTTTTTTGATATAAAAAATTAGGTTTTCGGCTTCACTTTCTTTGTTCAATACTTTAAAAGTTGCCCGAATAAAACTTTGAGATGCAAAAAGTTTTTCTACTGTTTTAGCTGTTACATTTTCTCCAAACAATGTACGAGCGGAAAGATTAGCTCCAAGGATATTTCCGGCTCTGTCTACCATCATAATCGGATCAGGCAGACTATCGAGTACTGCCGTATCAGAAATTGTT
>JAFTNB010000082.1 GCA_017452115.1 Alphaproteobacteria bacterium | reverse complement strand
GAGAAACATAGAATTCGTAATAACGCTTTAAGAATGGCTGAATTAAAAGAAGAAATTTTATAATTAAAACTAAAATTACAATTAGTTGAAGCCGAAAAAGCATTGGATAATGCTATTACTGATGAACTCTACCAAAAAAAGAAAGAACTTTATGAAACCAATAAACAAAAATTATTGGCAGAAACCCAAAAAGTAAATCTGCTTGCTGCCGCAGAAGAAAAGTTAGGAGCCTATAAATATAAACTTCGTTCAGAAATGGACGTTGCTCTCGCTGATGAATTAGTTAAAATTGAAGCCAAAATAGGAGAAGCTGGAGCCGCTTATGAAAAAGCCAAACAAGATATAGAAAAGGCCAATGACGTTCAACAGAAATATTATGATGCTCAAATTGCAGCAGCTCAAGTTCAATATACTGCAATTAATAATGAAGTTAGCGCTCTTAAAGAAGAAATAGGTAAAGATAAAGGATTATATTTAGATACAACAGAGTTAGAAAAACAGCTTGCAGCCAAAACGGCATCTCTTGAAGCAATAGAAAAAACAATAAAAGTTGATATTCCAGCTCAGAAAAAGCAATCTGATGATAACGCTTTAGCTGATATCAATTCTGCATTAGCCGGTTTTGAAGCACAAAAAAACAATTTTATGCAAGATTATGCCAAATTTCAAGCAAACTTAGAAATTCAAATGGAAGAACAACTAAAAGAATATGTGAATTCTATTTTAGGTTATGAAATTGGCAGTGATAATGGTGTTGATGTTGGTGCGATTCTTGATGGTAGTTATCTTCAAGGTGCTACAGCTGACATTTTAGCAAGTATGGAAGCAGATGTTGAAGGCGCCTTAAGTGAACTTATGGCATTTAAGGCTTCTTATGAAGAAAAACGAGAAATCAGAATTAGAGATATAAATAATCAAATCAGAACTCTGGAAGCATTATATGAGCAACTTAAAAATGAATTAGGACAACAATTAGCCAAACAAGCAATTGGAGCTGTATTGGGTGAAGATTTTGCTAATTTACTTAGTCCTGCCAATAGATTGGAGCAAGCGGAACAACTAAATTTCTTGGATGCAAAGAAGCCGGAAACCGCTGAAAATATTGATGAAATTCGTCGTAATCGCTTAATCGAACGTCGAGATGCATATCTTTCTACTTATGCCGATGCTGTAATACTTAGAGCTCGTGTTCGTAATGATTTGGAGATAGTTGAAAATTTTGCTCGTAATACCGATAGCATGGATTCTATGAGTGGGGTGATTGGTGCTGATCTTGATCTTAAGGTAAAAATGATTGAAGCATTAATGCAATATGCCGAAATGATTGTGGGAGAACTTCGCACTGAAACAGCTACCGAATTTGCTAAATTAACTTCGTATAAAGTCAAAAATCCGGATAAAGATATCACTAATTTTAATTTAGACGATTATCTTTTTAAGAATAAATAAGGAGAACAGACATGAAAAAGATACTCTCAGCACTTATCATCAGCATCATGCTGACCTTTAGTTCTCCTTGCCAAGCAGGTTTGCTCGGTGGCTTGTTTAGTCTATTTGGAGGAATTATTCCGGTAATTGAACCTGCTTCTACGGCTAGTGAACTTGGCAAAAATATTTCTGTCGCTTTAACCGAACTAAAAGCAGTGTATAATAGAGGAAAACAAGAGTTAAGCAATGCTTTTACTGCTGCAAAAACAAATTTTATAACTAAATATCTCAATAAGCTTGATGGTTTTACCAATTTAATGGGAAGCAAATATATGACAGAAGCCACAACTTTAGAAGAGATGTTAGGTGTTGAAGACTTAAATCATGATGAAGCCGGAGTGAAACGTGCCATTTATCGCTTATTTTTAGAATATCCAAGTAAAGATATTCTTGTTCAACTGGCATATCGTGAAAAAGCTAAAGAATTTTATGATGATAGTGTAATTGATATTTATTCTGGAAGTCGTGAACTCGGACGCTATTTAGAAAATGATGTCGCTAATAAATTTGCTGATTTGCGCGAAAAAATGAAAAAAGGTCAAG
>JAFTNB010000081.1 GCA_017452115.1 Alphaproteobacteria bacterium | reverse complement strand
TTTGAAAAAGATGATGAAAACAAGACAATTGAAATTGTTTCATCACAAAGTCCTAATAAACGTCCTAATATTAATACAGATGAAGGTAGAGCTAAAATTCAAGCTCGTATTGATGAATTAGCAGAGGTTTTTATAGATAAAATAGCTCGTAACCGAAACATTTCAGCAACAGATGTCATTGAAAATTTTGGTGCTGGTGATGTTTTTGTTGGTCAACATGCTGTTCGTAATGGTCTGGCGGATGGCATATCCTCATTTGAGGGAATAATTTCAGACCTTATTACGGAGAAAACATTTATGAGTGATATCACAACTATTAATGCCGAAGACATTAAACAAGCTGAACGAGAGCGTATGGCTCAAGTTTTTGCTTCGGATGTTGTAAAAGGCAAAGAGACAACTGCACAAGCATTGCTTGCAAAAACAGATTTATCTGCAGATGGTATTTTAGACATCTTAAATACTATTCCTGTCGCAAATGAAAATGCTTTTGAAAAAGCTATGGCAAACATTAAAAATCCAAATATTCAACCAGCTTGCGAAATTGAGGATGAAACTACTGAAAATGTGGCATCTCGCATAGCTTCTTTTATTACGGAGAAAGCTCCTTAAATCATAAGATTGTCATACCTGTGTTTATGTTTTTATGAGATGAACACAAGGAGTAATCCGCAGATAATATTGCGGATATTGACAAGGATTATGACGATGGGAGCATCCATAAAAACTAAACCAAAGGCAAGACATAAAATGTGTTCTGCTTGTTCATTTTTCTTATGGTAGCAATAAGTACTATTTCAAAAAATAAACCACGCATTACAACATTTTCTGCTCTTGCACAGATATAACAATTTTATAATTTAAGGAGCTATAATAATGACAGTACAAGGATTTACAAATCAAGGTGAAACAAAATCAGATGTTTTATTAGCTGGTGAGTTTCCTCGAGTTTCGTTTCTTGTTACAATAACAGGAGGTAAATATGAGCGCGGAACAATTTTAAGCAAATCTGATGGTAAATATACAATATGTGCAGATAATCCCGAAGCTGTTTTAGCTGAAAATGTTGATGCTTCAAGTGAAGATAAACAAGCGGTTGTGTATTTAACTGGAGAATTTAATTTGGCAGCATTGACTGCAAGTGTTGATGTTTCAACATTAATCGATAAGCTCAGATCTAAAAATATTTTTGTAAAAACAAATCAAGCATATTAAGGAGAAACAATAATGGATATTTTTTCAACTCAAGTGTTATCTAAGGTGGTGGAGAGATTACATACTCCACCTTCTTTTTTATTGGATACATTTTTTCCAAATGTTCAAACATCAGATAAAGAGGAGATTTTCTTTGATGTAACAGATAGTAAACCTCGCATTTCTCCGTTTGTATCTCCATTATTGCCGGGTAAGGTTGTAGATGGAACTGGTTATCAAACCAAATCATTTAAGCCCGCTTATGTTAAGGATAAGCGTCGTTTTGATGCCAATATTCCATATAAACGAGTAGCTGGAGAGACTATTGGAGGTTCTTTATCTCCGTCTCAAAGATATGAAAGAGCTTTAGCTACTCATCTTAAAGATCAGTTGGATAATTTAACTAGACGTGAAGAAGTTATGGCTGCTGAAATTTTAAGAACCGGTAAAGTTATTGTTTCTGGTGAAGGATATCCTACACAAACTGTTGATTTTGGTAGAGATGGCGATTTAACTAAGGTTTTAACAGGAACAGCGACATGGGAAAGTTCTGGTGTAAATCCCGTAGATAATATTGAGGATTGGGCTATTGCTGTTCAAGATAAATCCGGCGTTGTTGCAAAAACAGTTGTTATGGATCCAGCCGCTTGGAAAATCTTTCGTTCAAATGAAATTGTACAAAAATATTTAGATATTAGAAGAGGTACAAATAATTCTATTTCAATAGATCCGGTTTTACGATCTGAAGATAATAAAGCTCGCCATGTTGGTTCTATCGGAGATTTTGATATTTGGGTTTATAATGATACCTATGTGGATGATAAAGGTGTAACTACAAAACTTTTACCTGAAAAAACAGTTTTGCTTGGCTCTAGAGATGGATTGGAAGGTACTCGTTGTTATGGTGCAATTCATGATGAAAAAGCTAATTGGACAGCAAGTCGCTATTTTACTAAGTCTTGGATTGAGGAAGATCCTAGTGTTCGTTGGCTTTTGTTGCAATCGGCTCCGCTTGTAGTTCCATATCGTCCAAATGCATCTTTATGTGTAACTGTTGGTTAGGAGGGAATATGACTAAGGTTCAAGCATTAGTAACTGTGGTTGTTTCTAAGGATAAAGAAATAAAATCAGGAAAAGAGGGTGAGATTGATGCAAAAGATGCTCAAAAGCTTAGTAAATTGGGATTTGTAAAAATTATTGGCACAGATAAAGGACAAACAAATGGTTCTACCTCTAGAAAAGGCAGTCAATAGTTTGTTTAATCGGTTGGGGCAGAAAGCAAATTATAAAGGACGGACAGTCCTTTTTTTGTTATCTGCTCCAGACGAAGTTGTGGGGATTGGTTATGTCAGAGCCCATACTCCAACAGCAAAACTACAAATAAGAGTGTCGGATGCTCCAGAACTTGCGGTCGGTGATAAAATTGAAACAAGCAATAGAAAGTTTCATATTTCATCAGAGCCAATGAAAGATATTCATAATCTTATATGGACAGTTGATTTATGCGTTTAAGTGCTGCTTTACATGGAAATCTATCCGAATATATGGAAAATGAATACAAAAATGGAGCAAAAGCTGTAACTTTAGGAATAAAATCTGCTACGGATGGCTTAAAAATATCTATGCGCAATCAAGTAAAATCAGCCGGATTAAGTAATCGGTTGGCTAATACTTGGCGTGGTGACGTTTATCCTAAGGATAAAAAAAGCATCTCTGTAGCTGGTCTAGTTTATTCAAAAGCGCCTAAAATTATGAGCGGATTTGAATATCAAACCATAATTCGAGGTAAAAATGGATTTTGGCTTGCTATCCCAACAGATGCAATTCCTAAACGTGCGCTAGGTAAAAAAATGACACCGGAACTATATGAGCGAAGTCGCAATACGAGGCTTCGCTTTATTTATAGGAGCAATAGTGCATCTTTATTGGTTCATGAACGTAAACGTAAGTCAATTATTGCATTTTGGTTAGTTCCTCAAGTCAAAATGCCTAAACTAATCAACTTTGCAACAGAAGGTCTTAAGTGGCAAAGCAATGTGCCTAGTTTAATTTTACAAAATTGGAGAGATAATGAGTAAACGTGAAAATATTCTACAAACCTTATTTAATAGGCTTAAAACCTTGGATATTCCTGTAAAACGTAATGAAACCCTACCACAATCTATTCCAGAAAGCGGTATTGTTATT
>JAFTNB010000080.1 GCA_017452115.1 Alphaproteobacteria bacterium | reverse complement strand
GCCGGTGAGGAGTTTAATATTGGTTCTCCAAAACAGATAGGCGAAATTTTATTTGCACGGCAGGGATTAAAAGGTAAAAAAACCGCAAGCGGAGCTTATCAAACCGGAGCTGATGTTTTAGAAAAATTAGCTGAAGAAGGCAATGAACTGGCTGCAAAAATTCTAGATTGGCGTGGTTTTTCTAAACTTAAATCAACTTATACTGATGCGTTGCTTGATTTATTGGATAAGAATAATCGCATCCATACCACCTATAATCAAACTGTAGTTAATACCGGAAGATTAGCATCAAATAATCCTAATTTGCAAAACATTCCGATTCGTACCGAAGAGGGAAAAAAGATACGTGAATGTTTTGTTGCTAAAAAAGGCTGCAAGTTAATTGCTTCTGATTATAGTCAGGTTGAACTGCGTTTGCTTGCAGCTGTAGCTGATGTTAAAGGTTTAAAGCAGGCATTTGCCGCCGGAGTGGATATTCATGCCGCCACAGCCGCAAAAGTTTTTGGAGTCCCTTATGAACAAGTGGATTCTAATCTGCGCCGTCATGCTAAAGCAATTAATTTTGGAATTGTTTATGGTATATCTCAATATGGTTTAGCCAAGCAAATCGGAGTGAAACCTGAAGAAGCTAAAGCTTATATTGATGCTTATTTTGCCCAAATGCCGGAAATTAAGACTTATATGGATAATACAATTGCATTTGCTCATCGCAATGGGTATGTTTTAACTCCATTTGGGCGCAAATGCAGTGTTTTTGGCATTAATGACAGCAATAAGAGGATTGTGGCAAATGCTGAACGTGCAGCTATTAATGCTCCGATACAAGGTGGAGCAGCAGACATTATCAAATTAGCTATGAACCGCATGCCTAAAATTTTACATGATGCCGGCTTACAAACCAAAATGCTGTTGCAAGTGCATGATGAACTTGTATTTGAAGCTCCTGAATCTGAAGTGGAGCAAGCAGCAAAATTGATAAAACAAACCATGGAAAACGTGATTAATTTATCTGTTCCATTTATAGCTGAAGTCGGTATCGGCAACAATTGGACCGAAGCTCACTAAATTAGTTTATAGCGAGGAAACAAGCAACTGAACCATTGCGGCGTTTACCATCATCACTAGTATGCACATCGCCATTAGTGTACACTTTCCAGACGTCGAAATAATCATACTCGGACTTGTTCCAAGAATCCACTTAAAGATTCTGGATACTCGGGATAAACCCGAGTATGACAACAACTTAAAAGTCATGCCTATTTTTTGCAAAGCAAAAAATTCAAGGCATCTTCCGATTTTACTATTACCTTTCCTCATCTTATAGCTCCAATTATATAAATTACCTTTAACCAGAACTATATCATATCTTTTTCTTAATGTAAATAATTAATGAAAGTCACATATGGAGATTTGTATAAAATATTATATTGAGTTGATAGCACGACAAGCAGAAGCAATTGCAGCCTCAATACAACAAGGCCAATTTTTCATAGTCCAATCACCTGCTAAAAATAAATTTTTATATTCACATTTAGCGCTATTCGGGCGTTTACGATTATTTATTTTATCCTGCATAATAGTTGCTCGGGGATAATCTAAAATTTGAAATGCCGGAATAAAAGCTGGATTTATCTGACGTATTTCACAAATTTTTTTCCAAATAGCAATCGCCCAATCATTATTACAACATAAATTTTTATTGATATTGCTAATTGTTACACCAATAGTATTATCCGTCACAAATAACCAATCGAAACCGGTATGTTCTATACCTAGCATATCTGCATTATTAGGTAACGCCAATTTCTGGCTGGTACGATAAAATATGTTAACAATGCGGTTATACTCAAACTTAACTCCGCCAAAAATTTTAGAATAATTATGGGCATCAAGAGCAGAAATAACAATATCATCTGCATGGATTTTAATCTCTTTATGCGGAAAAATCAGCTTGCTAATTCTATTAGCTGTGATTTCTATACCCCGCAAGGGCATATTATTGAATATATTTTTAGTTTTTTTACATAACGGTAAAATCAAATCTTTTTTTAAGCTATGTTTAGAATAATATATTTTAAGCTGCGAAGGGAGATAAGGAAAAAGTTTCTGCGCCAATTTTAGTTTGCATTGCCAATCAATTGATTTACCGTCAGTATTAAATATTGAACGCAAGATAAGTTCTGCATGAGAGAAACGGTTAATATCCGTTAAATGTTTTTCAAAATCATAAAAAAATGGAGTATTAATAAAATCATTGCTTTGCAAAAATTGTTTGGAATATTTATTACCTTTTAAAATCACATGAGTTGCATTATCTAATTCAATATCTAATTTTTTACTATAAAAAGTTTGACAACGTCCGCCAAGATTTTTGCCCGCTTCATATATTTTAATTTCTGCTTGAGGAAAACGTTTACGAGCGAAATATCCTGCCGACAATCCGGCAATTCCACCGCCAATAACATATATTGTTTTGATATTTGCCATATTACTTAAAATTGAAATAAGCACGCAATGCGATAGATAACTTTTGCAATTTGCTGACACGGGGTTTGGGTGAAATAATTTCCCAGCCACGCTTTTGCATAATATCAAAATAGCGGCGATAAATCCGTTCAATCATCCGCACCGGACGAGAGGATGTTTTATCTAGTTGTTTTATCAAACTATCTGCAATAGTAAAATTATTCAGAGCGATACGAGCCAATTCTTCTCGGGCAACAGCCAAATTTTTATCAACTACTACTGTAAGAGGATCTTCTGATTGTATTCCCGCCTTTAACAGCAACTCTTTGGGAAGATACAACCGTCCGGCTTGAGCATCCTCTTTAACATCTCGTAAAATATTGGTTAATTGCAAAGCTGTACCTAAACTATCGGAAAGTTTATTAATTAGTTGTTCATCCTTACAACCGAAAATCCTTAAACTTAGGCTGCCGGGGACTCCTGCTACACCACGGCAATAGCGATATAATTCTTCTATTTGAGGAGCTCGGATAGGTGTTGGTATATCCATTGAAATAGCATCAATAAGTTCGGCTAATTTAGCTTTGGGCAATTTAAAACGCATGCAATTTTTATATATTTTACGCCCGATGTCGGTAATAGGAGCTTTTTTATCGTAGATATTATCAAGTTCTTCACGCCAAGCATTGATTAGTTCTAACTTTTCTTCCATGGCGGCTTCGCCATCAACAACATCATCTAAATGGCGGCAAAAAGCATAAATAGTATACATAGCATTACGTTTTGCTTTGGGTAAAAAACGCATACTCCAAAAAAACGAACTACCAGATTTTTTGACTATTTGTTTGATATTATTCATTACAATTCCTTAGTTCAAACGACTGCATTGAAACAGTCCACGCAATATTCCGCTACAAATCCCGCATAACCAATTCCATTTATTCAAGCGAATTTCTTGAGCCAGAACATCACCATTATTTATCTTTTTTAACATAATATTGGTTAAAGAAAGGATAATATAAAGCTGATAGCGTAAACGGCGATTTTGAACCAATTGTGGGAGCACATATCCTTCTTTGAGTTGTCCTTGAACCAGCCGAGAAATGTATGATATTAAAGCTTTAAGCTCGGGGGTACTCTTATCAGCTAATAAATCTTTCTTTGCAACCCTATATTCGTTCATCATATCGGCAGGCAGATACAAACGGTTTAATTTTAATAAATCATATTTAATATCTTGTAAGTGATTTACTATTTGTAATGCGGCACATAATGAGGCTGCAGGTTGATAGGTTATAGGACTTTCATTATGGATAGCCAGCATAAATCTCCCAACAGGAACTGCAGAGTACATACAATAATCAATCAGCTGCGCCCAAGTTTCATAAACAAAGCCGACAGAATCACGGCGAAATGCCGTTAATAAATCTCCGGCTAAAGAAAAATCTAATTCTTCACGCAAAAAATCATTTTTCAGTCTGGAGGCAAATGAAAGTTTGTTACCACGGTATTTGGTTTTTCCATAAAATATATCAGCTATTTCATTAAGTCGGGCTATTTTTTCTTCTGCTTTTAATTCCGGATTATCAGATATATCATCACAATAGCGTGCAAAAACATAATAATCATTAACCAGCGGCCGCAGTGTCTTTGCTATCATCAGAGAAGCAACCGGAAAATTTTCATCAGAAGCTTGTTTTTGACGTGTTTTCATAAAATATCCTTTTTCCATATTTCCAAGTCATGCAGCGCACGCCGTGAATAAGCTGATTTTCTATCCATGCCTTTAAGTTTACGGAATTTGCCATTAGCAGTCGTTTCTCCGCTTATAGTCGGAAAAATACCAAAATTAATGTTCATCGGCTGATAATCTTCAATATTCAGGCATTCCGTCAGATGCCGATGCATCGCTCCAAACGCAGTTGTTTTTGGGGGAATTATCGGAGTTTTTCCACATACCTGACAAGCCGAAAAATATCCTGCCATAAAACCGACGGCAGCACTTTCAACATATCCCTCACAGCCAGTAATTTGACCGGCAAAACGGATATGCGGTAAAGTTTTTAAGCATAAATAATCATCTAAGAGAATCGGACTTTTAATAAAAGTATTTTTATGTATTCCGCCAAGACGAGCAAATTCGGCATTTTCCAATCCGGGAATTGTGCGAAAGATACGTTGTTGTTCCCCATATTTAAGCTTGGTTTGAAATCCTACCATATTGCGCAGCGTATCTTCATTATTATCTTGGCGCAGCTGCACTACAGCATAAGGTTTTTCAGCAAAATGAGGATTGGTTAATCCTACCGGTTTCATTGGCCCGTAAAGCAATGTATCTCGACCGCGAGAAGCCATAACCTCAATAGGAAGGCAGCCTTCAAAATAATTCGGTTGTTCCCACTCATGAAATTCAACTTGTTCTCCATTTAATAATTCATCAACAAAGCGGTAGTATTCATCTTTAGACATAGGGCAATTAATATAATCATATTTATCACCTTTATCATAACGAGATTGATACCACGCTTTATTAAAATCAATGCTTTCTTTGTAAATTACCGGAGCAATAGCATCATAAAAAGATAATGTTTGACTATCGATATGTTGAAGAATCGAATCAATTAAAGCGTCTGAAGTTAACGGACCGGTAGCAATAATGCATTCTCCCCATTGAGCCGGCGGTAACTCCGTAACCTCTTCATGCACAAAATTAATTAATGGATGATTTTGTAATTCTTGAGTAACAAGGGCAGAAAAAACATCTCTATCTACGGCAAGCGCCCCTCCCGCGGGAACTTTACACGCATCAGCGCAACGCATAATCAAAGAACCGCAACGTCGCATTTCTTCATGTAAAAGTCCTACGGCATTATGCTCGGCATCATCAGAACGCAGCGAATTGGAACATACGAGCTCCGCACATCCGGAATTTTTATGTGCCGGTGAAAATTTATGCGGTTTCATTTCATGAATTATTACATTTATTCCACGCATAGCCAATTGCCAAGCAGCTTCACTACCGGCTAAACCGGCTCCAATTACATGCACGGTATTTTTATTCATATATATTCTCGTCATCCATTAATTCTTATCTTTCATAAATTACACAATTTTATTTGTAAAAGCAAATAGATTTCTTGATAAATCGTGGATTGAGTTTGATAATTAAAAAAATAATGAATATAGTATGACAAGGTAACATATGGTGAGTCTGTTAGAGAATATGAACAGAATATTGTATATTAGTACGTTCTTTCTGCTGTTTGGGATATATAATACTCAAGCAGATGAAGGCTATGATCCTATAATGTATGATAGTGAAGAAGAGGCTGATGGGAATCTGTTTTCTATTATTCCTCCAACACCAATCAAAGTAGGAATCGAAAAAAAAGATATAACAGAACCAAAATCTGAAGAAACAAAATCACCTACACTTATAACAAACGAAGAAAATTTGAAAAATAATGACATTACAGATACGACTATCACTCATAATTATGCAGATGTACCTGTTATTCCGACAAAAGCAGACAGCGCGCAATCTTTTGAAAGTATAAACAATCAAGATTTATCAGAAGACACTTCTTCTGCTCCATTGATAGAAAATATTCAACCTGAAAATAAACCCAATACATGGATTAGTAATACTTTAGATGCTCTTAAGTCAACATCAGATGATGCCCTCCCTGATGTTCCGTCAAATAGTTTAGAAAATATGTTAAGTAATTCACGAAACAATAAAAAACGGGCTAATGCTTCAGTGTTTGATATTTCCGGCGTCATGTTACGTATGACATTACCACAAGTTGAGGAAGCATTGAAAATTCGTAAATTTACAAAAGTTGCGGAGAAGTTTGAAATTCCAAATTTCATAAAATGGCGTAATGAAGAAAAATGCCGCAATAACGGAGTCGTCGGATATGAGCGGCTGAACAGCTGCGTTGTTACTTTATCAAAAAAAGACGGACATCAATATCCTGAAACCGTAAAATTTGCTCGATTTGATACCAAAGAAGAAATTATTGTAAAATTAACCAGCAACTTTAGTAACAATAAAGTATATCGTATATATTATAATAGTTTATCCCCATCAATTACCGGAAATAGTGCTAAAGCTACATATTTACGCAACATTAAAGTTTATGATTTCTGGAAAAAAATTAATCAAAAATACGGTACGCCCGACAATAAAGATGAAGTAGTATGGGGATTAGGAGGAAACAAACCATATCTTAAAGCTTCATCAGGAAAGTTGTTATTGGATGATCCAATGTTTTTGGAATTGGATTATACCAGAATGTCCAGAGAAGATCAGCGTTTTATGAACACAGATTTGTTTAATTTTTAATTGAGGAAAAAATGAACCACAATATATCAGCTACAGCAATTTCAGAATTAATTTTAACCAGAATGTGCCATGATATTGCCGGTATTTCCGGAGCCGTTTCTAATGCTGTAGAATTATTGGAAGATGGTGACTTGGATTTTCTGGAAGACATTACTGCTAATCTTAAGACAAGTTCAGCAGTAATAAATGCTCGAATCAAATTTTTCAGACTGGCATTTGGTATTAATAACGCTAATCTTGAAGATTCTGCTCTTGTATTCAAAACTGCAACAGATTATCTTTCTACTATCGGAGGAAAGAATCATAACATAATTTTGCAAATGAAAGCTATTCCTTGGCAATTGGCAAAAATTGCGTTGGTCGGAATCATGATTGTTGCGGATACTCTGATTAAAGGCGGTGTTATTAATGTAGAATATCAAAATGGAGAATTATTTATTTGCTCCAAAACTCCTGCTCCGGCAGCAGATAAAATTATGGCGACTATAGGTTGTATTGATGGTTCATCACCTCAATTTAATGCATTATTTGCTCCTATATTTTATTTAAAGGAATTATTAAAAGATTCTAATTATAATTTGATAATAGCAGAGAAAGAGTGTTTAGCTCTACGCATAAGATAGGGATATATAAAAGTGAAGTGTTTAATTGCAGATGATTCTCAAATTATCAGAATGGTGTTAGCTAAAATTTTCAGCAATTTCGGTTTTGAGGTAGAAGTTGCCGAAGATGGTGATGAAGTAATTGAGAAATGTCTGGCAACAGAACCTGATATTGTGGTAATGGATTGGTGGTTACCGGTCATTGATGGGATTGATGTACTTTATAAAATCAGAAATGATAAAAGAATTCGTCAACCGCGAATCGTGTTTTGTTCATCAAATTCCAATCCAGAAAAAATATCAGAAGCATTGCAAGGTGGAGCCGATGATTATTTAATGAAACCGTTTGATGAAGAAATTATCAAAAGTAAGTTAATTATTCTTGGATTGTTGAAGGAATAGCAATGAAGAAAAATGATTTTGATTATCTGGTTAGTATACTAGAAAAAAATGCCGGTTGGCATTTCACTGAAGATGATTTTTTTGTACTAGATAAAAAAATTAGTAATTTTGTTCGAGAAAAAGGATATGCTGCAGTCGAAGAATTAATTGATGAATTACGGTTGGAACAAAAGCCTTTTATTAATCAGCTGGTTGAAGCAATGACAATGCTTGAAACCAGCTTTTTTCGAAATTATAACGTATTTAAACAACTGGAAGAATCTATTCTTCCCTATTTGCGTGAATATAATCGAGGTATTAAAAAATTAAGAATTTGGAGTGCCGGCTGTTCTACCGGACAAGAAACATATTCCCTAGCCATTGCAATAAAAAGAAGTTTGTTGAATGTGCGTGATTGGAGTATTGATATTCTTGGCACCGATTTGTCTTCTGTAGCTATACACAAAGCTCAAAAAGGAATATATAACAAGTTCGAAATTCAAAACGGAATGAATGCAAGTTCTATTATCGCAAATTTTCATCCGGAAAAAGAGAATTGGCAAATTAATGATGATATTATGAGTATGGTACAATTTCGCCAATATAACTTGCAAGAAGATATTGTCGGGCAAGAAAATTTTGATATTATTTTTTGCAGAAATGTACTGCACTTGTTTTCTGCGGAAAATCAAACAAAAATTTTAGAAAAATTGCTAAATAAACAAACTTTCGGTGGGTTATTGTATATCGGACAAAATGAAAAATTATCCGGCATTGAACAATTTTATACAAAAGTTCCGGGATTTGATTGTTTATATCAAGCAAAGAATCAGACTGATAATAAACCGGCTATACTTCAACATGACAAAACAAACCAATTAGAAACTGAAAAATCTTCGGCAATGCCGTCATTTATTAAACCGAAAAAGTTATTTGAACGTCCGACAATTTCGTCTTTACTCAAACGTTAGGGGATATTTTAGAGGATTAAAACAAGCTTTTTAATGACATATTAAACTTTTTGTTTATAGTATTAATAAAATATTTTTTTATATTATTTCGCTAAATACATTTGACAAATTTTGTCAATTATGGTAAGTTAAATAAGAATAAGATTATTGATTAGGAGTCTTGAGATGGATATGCAAAAATATGCAGATGGAATCAAAAACAATCCCAGTAAAAAACTAAAAGTCTTTCCATCAGGTAAAAAAATTGTAGCCGGATTAGCTTTAGGGGCAGCGACAATGGCATTAGGAGGAACTCCTAATGTAGTTGATGCAACCGATGGACGTCCGACTGAAAAAGCCATAGAATTGAATGCTCTGCATGTAGTTGGGTTATTAGCAATGGGAACTGCCGGTGCTGTTGCAATGGTAGAAGGAATGGAGCATGCTTTATCTTCAAGCAAAGAGGACAAAAAGACAAAAAAATTGTCGCCAGAAGAAATTAAAGCTGCTATGGCCGGACGCAATATGTAACTAAAAAGGACTTTATCATGTCAACAGGTTATACTACAGAAAAGTCGTTTTATGTTGCAGAAGGCGATGAAGGTGAATTGTATATCTTTTTAAAAGCCAAAAATGATACCCCTCAAGCTCCCAAAATTATTTATGACGGTAAAGATCACGCAATATTTTTACGCAACAACACACAAAAAATAATCTTGGATTATATTCATCCGGATATTAGAGCTAAATTGCGCTGCGCTCCGCAAGTTGTTATTGTGGAAACTATTCTTGAAAATATTAAAGATAGCTATGTAGCCAATATGCAGATGGTAGAAAGTATTCCATTAGATTGGGGACAAATTGGTTTGGTATCTTGGGAAGAAGCCGCATTAGCAGAATAAAAACGTAAAAAGTTCTTGCATGTTTTAACAAACTGCATTATAGAGTGTTTTGTGAGTTGAGGTCCCATCGTCTAGTGGTCTAGGACACCGCCCTCTCACGGCGGGAACACGAGTTCGAACCTCGTT
>JAFTNB010000079.1 GCA_017452115.1 Alphaproteobacteria bacterium | reverse complement strand
TCGCTTAATGACAAATATTGATATAAACTCAATTAAGCCTAGATATGCTTATTTTGCAAAACTAACATCTTATCCTGAAGCTCAATTACTTGATAAATGCCTTTTGCTTTATTTTAAGGCTCCTAATTCTTTTAATGGTGAAGATATTGTAGAATTTCAGATTCATGGTTCCAAGGCTGTAATTTCTGGAGTCCTTGACAGTTTAAGTAATATTGATAGTTTTCGCTTGGCAGAAGCCGGAGAATTTTCTAAACGTGCTTTTTATAACGGTAAAATGGATTTGACCGAAGCAGAAGGTTTAGCTGATTTAATTGATGCAGAAACATCAGAACAACAAAAATACGCTATTCGTCAAATGGATGGAGAATTGAAAAATTTATATTCCGGTTGGCGTGCTGAATTAGTAAAAATACTCGCTCATATTGAAGCTTTTATTGATTTTCCTGATGAAGATATTCCATCATCAATAATGAGTAATATGAAAAACACTGTATTTAAAGTTGAAAAATCCATATTAGAACATCTTTCATCTAATAATATAGGTGAAAGATTGCGCGAGGGATTCAGAGTGGTTATTGTTGGTCCGCCTAACGCCGGAAAATCAAGTTTGCTTAATGCTATAGCTAAAAGAGATGCAGTTATTGTTTCTGATATTGCCGGAACTACACGTGATGCTATTGATATTCATTTAGATTTAAACGGATATCCTATTATGTTTACAGATACAGCCGGCTTAAGAGAAGCGGAAGAAGACATAGAGAAAAAAGGTATTGAAATTGCTTATAATAAAATAGCTAGTGCAGATTTAATACTTTGTTTATTTGATGCTTCAAAAGACTCTGTTCAAATATTTGATAATCTAAAAAAATCATTTAAAAATAATACATTATTTGTTGCTAATAAATGTGATAAATTAACATTTGAACAATGTTCATTGTTAGAAAAACAGAAATGTATAGTTTTATCGGCAAAAGAAAAGCAAGGTATAGATGTTTTGCTCAATACTGTTTTAGAACATATTAAAAATCGTTTTACATCTAATTCTAATTTGCTTATTACCCGCAAAAGATATAGAGAAGCATTGCAAGATGTAATTGATAATTTGCAAAATTTTAGTTTTGATAAAGAAATAGAATTAACTGCTGAAGATATTCGTTTAGCTGCCCGTGCTTTAGGTAAAATTACCGGACAGGTTGAAGTAGATGAAATTTTAGATAAAATCTTTGGTGATTTTTGTATTGGAAAATAAATAATGAATATAGATACAATAAATTTTGATGTTATCGTGGTTGGGGGTGGGCATGCCGGATGTGAAGCTTGTGCAGCCGCAGCTCGTCTTGGTGCTAATACAGCTTTAGTAACTCATAAGATTTCTACAATTGGAGAAATGTCTTGTAATCCGGCTATTGGTGGTTTAGGAAAAGGCCATCTCGTTCGAGAAATAGATGCTTTGGATGGTCTTATGGGCAGAATTATTGACAAAGCAGGAATACAATTTAGAATGTTAAATGCTTCTAAAGGACCTGCTGTTCGAGGACCAAGAGCTCAAGCAGATAGAGAATTATATAAAAAATATATGTTGGAAGCTTTAAAAGAACAAGAAAATTTAAGTTTAATAGAAGCTGCTGTTGAAGGATTAATTCATGATGAAAGTGATAATTCAATACATGGAATTATATTAGCTGACGGAACCAAAATATTTGCTAAAACAGTTGTTCTTACTTCCGGAACTTTCTTGAATGGTGTAATGTTTACCGGACATCAAACCAGTATTGGCGGCAGAGTAAATGATGTTTCTTGTGAAGGAATAACACCGTATTTAAAACGTTGCGGTTTAAAAATAGGACGTCTGAAAACGGGAACTCCTGCTCGTCTTAATGGTAAAACTATTAATTGGAATGTTTTAGAAACACAAGATGGTGATAATCCACCTCAACCGTTTTCTTATCTTACAAAAGAAATTGATAATCCACAAATACAATGTTATATAACTCATACCAATGAATTAACACATAAAATTATACGTGATAATTTTAATAAATGTGCTTTATTTTCCGGATTGATTACCGGTGTTGGTCCTCGTTATTGTCCGAGCATTGAAGATAAATTAGTTAAATTTGCGGATAGAACTAGTCATCAAATATTTTTAGAACCTGAAGGTTTAAATACCGATATAGTTTATCCTAATGGAATATCCACATCTTTGCCTGCGGATATTCAGTCAGACTTTATTCATACCATTAAAGGTCTTGAAAATGTGGAAATATTGCGTCCGGCCTATGCTATTGAATATGACTATGTTGATCCTCAAGAATTAAACAGTAACCTTGCTTGTAAAAAAGTATCTGGATTATTTTTAGCTGGTCAAATTAATGGAACAACAGGATATGAAGAAGCTGCTGCGCAAGGATTAGTTGCTGGATTAAATGCCGCTTTAAAAGCACTTGGTAAAGATTCTTTTCATATTGATAGAAGTGAAGCCTATATTGGTGTGATGATTGATGATTTAATTACTAAAGGTGTTGATGAACCTTATCGTATGTTTACTTCTCGTTCGGAATATCGCTTGCATTTGCGAGCAGATAATGCTGATATTCGTTTAACGGAAAAAGGTTGGCAAGTAGGCTGTGTTAGTGAGTATAGATACAGTGTATTTAAAACTAAATACGATGAAATTAATAAATATACCAAACTTTGTCATTCTTTATTTATAACACCTAATGAGCTTGATGATAGATATGGTATTAAAACTAAAAAAGACGGAACACATCGTAGTGCGTTTAATGTAATGTCTTATTCTGATGTTTCACGTGAAACAATATCAAATATCTGGCAAGAACTAAAAAATATGCCTCAATATGTTTATGATGCCATAGAGATTGAAGCTAAATATGCCGGATACCTCAAGCGTCAGCTTGCTGATATTGAAATATTCAAAAAAGATGAGAATCTGAAAATACGTGAAGATATTGATTATAGTCAAATTGGCGGACTTTCCCGAGAAATGGTTGCAAAATTAAGTAAAGTAAAACCATCAACAATTGGAGAGGCTTCTCGTATACCTGGGGTAACTCCGGCAGCAATTACTGCTGTTTTAGCTTATATTAATAAATAAAACACTGTATTTAAAGCTTTGATTTTATTTAAATAAAAAAACTGACGATTTGTTAATTAATTTATGTTAGCTTGCAATAAACGATATCTAATTTATTGATGGTGAAATAAAATGACAAAATCCGCTCCTTTCTTTATTCCTGAATTATTATCTATTCGTGGTGGTACGCCTGTATACGGAGCTGTTGATATCAGCGGTGCCAAAAATGCTATTTTAGGTTTAATGGCCGCTTCTTTGCTGACTGATGAACCTGTAATACTGCATAATGTTCCTTATATTTCTGATGTTTTGGAAATGGGGCATATTTTATTGGAGTTAGGAGTAGATGTTCGTTATGCTCCGCAAGAAAAAATATTATTTCTCCATGCTCGTAAAATTAAAAGTAATATAATATCTGAAAAAGCTGTTCATTTTAGAGCCAGTTATTATTTATGGGGTTCACTTTTAGCTAGATTTGTTCACACTAGAGAGTTTGATTCCTTAAAAGTTCTTATGCCGGGAGGTTGCTCTTTTGGAGGTAAAAGAAGAACAGATTTTCATGAGCAATTAATCAAATCTGTGTTTAATGCTGAAATAATTGAAGAACCTGCTAATGGCAGACATTATTTGTGTTTTAAGCTTCCAAAAAACAAAGTACAAGGTCATCCTGTTTATGCCACATTTAAGGCTTCTCACGGCGCTACTTACCATTGGATGTTATCTGTTGCCGGATCTTCAGAAGTAAAAATGATGTATAATTCCTCACTTGAGCCGGAAATATCTAATTTAATACTCATGTTGCAGCAAATGGGATTAGGATTAAGCGGTAATGAACGTACTGGATTAATTTATGACGGTAAAAACAGAGGATTATTGCACGGTGGTACCTTTACCGTAATTCCTGACAGAATGGAATCAGCAACTTATGCGCTTTTAGCAGTTGGTACCAAAGGGGAAATTCAAGTTAATAATATAAATTTTGAAAATTGTCGTCCTTGGTTGTGTCAGTTGTGTAATATGTTTGATAATGGTGTTTATTATTCTCCGGATAAAACTCAACTAAATTTAAATTTTCGCAATCGGCAAAAATTTGATGGTGTTGTTATGCAAATGTCGCCTTTCCCCGGTATGGAAACAGATTTACAACAGATTTGGACACCTATTCTTGGACAAGCACAAAGTGAATCTTATATTGCAGATTTAATTTGGCCGGGAAGAATTGCTCATTTAGAAGAAATGAAAAAAATGGGACTAATCAGCGAAGCTGAACAAAGAGAAGTAAAAATTAGTCAAGATTTATCAGATAAAGTTTTATGGGTAAAAATACATCCGTCAGAATATAAATCTGCAGAAGTTTCTGGTATGGATTTACGAGGAACAATGGGATTAATTATTCAAGCAGCAATAACAGAAGGGAAGAGTAAAATCACTACACCAAGCTATGCTTTACGAGGATATCCAAATTTAATTAAAAATTTGCAAAATCTTGGTGTCGATGTAACAGCTTCGGCTAAAGGTACTAAAATTGAAGCCTTACCGGAGTATATATTATGATTGTGCAGAACTTCGGTTATCATACACATAGCACACATTCTGACGGAAAAAATACTCTAAAAGAAATGATAGAACAAGCAATTCGTCTTGGTTGGAATGAAATTGGATTTTCCGATCATCTAATTGTCCATAAAGATATCAAAACAAGTCCTAGTTGGAAAGTGTTAAAAAAATATTATGGTGCGCATATTTATCGGGATAATTTTACCGAAGCAAAAAAAGCATTTAAAGCCTATAAAGATGAGATAAAATATCTGCGTACGCAATACCCCATAAAAATCTATATAGGAGCGGAAGTCGATTATTTTACTTATAATGGATGGCTTGATGAATTTCTTGATTTTCGCCATGAATTGAATTTAGATTATTATGTTAGTGGCAATCATTTTCTTTTTGATGATGACGGACGTTTAATTGATCCTGCTTTATTAAATGAAATAGCGCCGGATACTAATGAACAAAAGAAAATAATTTCACGTCATTTTGCTACTATCGGAGAAGCTGCTAAAAGTGGTTTATTTGATTTTATTGCCCACATAGACTATATGCGGCGCGTAAATATTTGCACACCGGAAGCATTTTATACGGATAAAATGAAACTGATAGAAACATTATCTGTTACTAACACACCTGTAGAAATAAATACCAAAGGAATATTAAAATTCGGAGAAGCATTTCCTTGTTGTTGGATGTTAGAAGAAATGAAAAAACATCATATACCGGTTGTTATTTCTGATGATTCACATAATATAAGCAGGATTGGCGAAAATTTTGCATTTGTTGAAAAATTATTACAGGAAATGAACTATATTAATCGTTGGAAACTGAATCGAGAATAACATGCAAGACTATACATATCATTGTCATACAAATTTTTCAGATGGCAAAAGCTCCGTAAAAGAAATGATTGAGAAAGCTGTTAATTTAGGATTTAAAGAAATAGGTATATCAGATCATTTAGCCATACATAAAAACTTTTTGGAAAGCCCCAGTTGGCCAAGATTTTCTGAATATTATGCTCCCCATATTTATCGTACTGATTTTGTTTCAACTCTGAACGAATTTCAGCGGCACGCAGATAATATTCGCTTGGTTGCTGATAATTACCCTATAAAAGTATATGTCGGAGCGGAAGTTGATTATATGCCCTACGCCGGATGGTTGGATGAATTTATCAATTTTAAAGAAAAAGCAGGTTTAGATTATTATTTGACTGGCAATCATTACGTTTTCAACTCTAATGGAGAAACCTTATTTCATCCTCGTGATATACCTTTACTTTTTTCTCGTAAGGAACAGGAAGAAATTATCCATAACCATTTTAACACTCTAATAAGTGCTGTTAAAACCGGACTGTTTGATTTTCTTGGTCATTTAGATTTTATGCGCAAAGCCGAAGTATATAATTTAGAATATTTTTTTGCAGATATAGAAGAATTGCTAAAAACTTTAGCGGAACAAAACATTCCGGCAGAAATAAATACAAAGTGATATAAAAAATACAATGATGCATATCCGACAATATCAATTATAAAAATGATGAAAGAATATAATATTTCAACTTTAATTTCAGATGATGCGCATCATATAGATGATATTGGTAATGAATTTAAGCGTATTGAAAAAAACTTAACAGAAATGAACTATACCAATCGTTGGAAACTGAATCGAGAATAACATGCAAAACTATACATATCATTGTCATACACATGCGCTGGGAAAATATGATGGTCGTAATACGGCGCAAGAAATGATAGAGCAAGCCGAGAAAATAGGATTTACTGAAATTGGTATAAGTAATCATATGTGCTATCATCCTAATATGATACATTCAAATCCTATGAATATCAACGATATAAATGAGGCTATAGATACATATCAACAAATCATTGAAGAAGTCCGCCAAGCCGCAGCTTTCACAAAACTAAAAGTTTTTGTAGGGTTTGAAGTTGATTTCTTTTCTTCAAAACTTTGGCGTGATGATTTTGAAACAATAATGTCTAATATCAAAGCTGATTACTATATTGGAGCCTCTCATGTAATACAAACAGCAGATGAAAGTATTATTATAAATCCTTATGATGTTTTTCATCATGGGTATCCATGTCCGGAAAATTTTATTGCAGAGAATTATCATAATTACTGGGAAAATATAGTTGAAGCCATAAAAAGCGGTTATTTTAGCTTTATTGCACATTTGGATTTACATAAAATTTTCCGTCTGGGTATTGAACCTGAATGGAATAATCCGAAAAGAAAAGTAATTGAAGCTTTAACTGAATATAAGCAGCCGTTTGAATTAAATACATCAGGATGGAATAAAAGCAACGAACAACACCCACATGATTGGATGCTTAAAGAACTGGCTGTTCGTAATGTTCCTGTTATAATTTCAGATGATGCTCATAGTATACAAATGCTTGGACAACATTTTGCTCGAGCAGAACAGCTTTTATCGGATATAAATTACACCACACGCTGGAAACCTAATATTTAAGTTGTTGAAATATTTATGTTTTGATTCAATAAACGGTGTTTAATTATTTGAATTTAAATAATTTTTGTTTTTATTTAAAATTGTGTTTATAACTGAATGTTTTTTATTTTAAAATTTTAAATAAAATTGTATAAATTTATTTATGAAAAATACTATGGAAAAATATAATGTTTCACGTGAAACAATTGAATTGTTGAAGGCTTATGAAGCTTCTCTCAATGAATGGCAGCAGAGGATGAATCTTGTAAGTAAAAATTCATTGTCTGATGCTTGGAATCGACATTTTAGAGATTCAATGCAGTTGTTTGATTTGTTACCGCAAAATGCTGAAATTGTTTACGATTTTGGCTCTGGTGCTGGTTTTCCGGGAATGGTATTGGCAATTGTTGCTAAAGAAAAAACACCGTATTTAAAGTTTAAGCTTGTTGAGAGTATTAAAAAGAAAACAATGTATTTAAAGCATGTGGGTGAAATTACCTGTGCTAATGTTGAAATAATTAATGAGCGAATCGAAAACATAAAGCCGGAAACTGCAGATGCTATTACTTCACGTGCTATGTGTTCTTTGCCGGATTTACTAAAATATTCCAAACCGTTTTGCAATAAAAATACAAAACTTATTTTTCTTAAAGGTCGCAGTTACCTAGAAGAAGTAAAAGCAGCTCAAAGAGAATGGATTTTCCAACTTGAAGTCTTACCTAATCAGGAAAGCGAAGATGGAGTAATTTTAATTATAACTAAATTACGTCATAAGGGAGAAAAGAATGCCTAGAATAATTGCTATCGCAAACCGTAAAGGTGGTGTTGGTAAAACAACAACAACAATTAATGTTGCAACGGCAATGGCTGCCGCCGGTAAAAAAGTATTGGTAATTGATTTAGATCCCCAAGGCAATGCTTCAACATCAATGGGCATAAACAAACATGGACGTATGGCTTCTTCTTATGAAGTATTAATCGGCGAAAGAAAAATAACCGAAGCAGTTGTTTGGACAGAGATACCAAATTTTTCACTTGTTCCATCTTCACCCGATTTAGCGGCTGCGGAGATTGAACTTGTTGATATGCAAAAACGTGAATATGCTCTCAAAACAGCACTAGAGAAAGATGCCGTAAATTATGACTATGTTTTGATTGATTGCCCGCCCTCTTTAAGTTTAGTTACAATCAACGCCTTGGTTGCAGCTAATGCCGTAATTGTGCCTTTGCAGTGTGAATTTTTAGCGCTTGAAGGTATTACAGACTTAATTCGTAATATAAATATGATAAAAAAGAATTTTAATCCTTCGTTGGAATTACAAGGTGTTGTTCTTACCATGTATGATCGCCGAAATAATCTTTCGCAAATGGTTGAAGATGACGTTAGAGGATTCTTTGGTAAAAAAGTATATGATACCGTTATTCCAAGAAATGTTCGTATTTCCGAAGCGCCATCCCATGGTAAACCTGTTTTATTATATGATTTTAAGTGTACCGGTTCTCAAGCATATATTAGTTTAACCGGAGAAGTTTTGAAAAGAGAAAAGGAACTTGCAGCATGATAGATAATGAACTTGATGCTTTGCTTGGCAAAAATGAAAATAACCATAATCACAAACGTAAAAGTTTAGGACGGGGGTTAGGTGCTTTGCTGGGAGAAGATAATG
>JAFTNB010000078.1 GCA_017452115.1 Alphaproteobacteria bacterium | reverse complement strand
TTTGAAAAAGATGATGAAAACAAGACAATTGAAATTGTTTCATCACAAAGTCCTAATAAACGTCCTAATATTAATACAGATGAAGGTAGAGCTAAAATTCAAGCTCGTATTGATGAATTAGCAGAGGTTTTTATAGATAAAGTAGCTCGTAACCGAAACATTTCAGCAACAGATGTCATTGAAAATTTTGGCGCTGGTGATGTTTTTGTTGGTCAACATGCTGTTCGTAATGGTCTGGCGGATGGCATATCCTCATTTGAGGGAATAATTTCAGACCTTATTGCGGAGAAAACATTTATGAGTGATATCACAACTATTAATGCCGAAGACATTAAACAAGCTGAACGAGAGCGTATGGCTCAAGTTTTTGTTTCTGATGTTGTAAAAGGCAAAGAGACAACGGCACAAGCATTGCTTGCAAAAACAGATTTATCTGCAGATAGTATTTTAGACATCTTAAATACTATTCCTGTTGCAAAAGAAAATGCTTTTGAAAAAGCTATGGCAAACATTAAAAATCCAAATATTCAACCAGCTTGCGAAACAGAAAATGAAACATCGGAAACTGTTGCATCTCGCATAGCTTCATTTATTACGGAGGGAAAATAATGACAGTACAAGGATTTACAAATCAAGGTGAAACAAAATCAGATGTTTTATTAGCTGGTGAATTTCCTCGAGTTTCGTTTCTTGTTACAATAACAGGAGGTAAATATGAGCGCGGAACAATTTTAAGCAAATCTGATGGTAAATACACAATATGCTCAGATAATCCTGAGGCCGTTTTAGCAGAAAATGTTGATGCTTCAAGCGAAGATAAGCAAGCTGTTGTGTATTTAACGGGGGAATTTAATTTGGCTGCATTAACTGCAAGTGTTGATGTATCAACATTAATCGATAAACTCAGATCTAAAAATATTTTTGTAAAAGCAAATCAAGCATATTAAGGAGAAATAATAATGGATATTTTTTCAACTCAAGTGTTATCTAAGGTGGTGGAGAGATTACATACTCCACCTTCTTTTTTATTGGATACATTTTTTCCTAATGTTCAAACATCAGATAAAGAGGAAATTTTCTTTGATGTAACTGATAGCAAACCTCGAATTTCTCCGTTTGTATCTCCATTATTGCCAGGTAAGGTTGTAGATGGAACAGGTTATCAAACCAAATCATTTAAACCAGCTTATGTTAAGGATAAGCGTCGTTTTGATGCAAATATTCCATATAAACGAGTAGCTGGAGAGACTATTGGAGGTTCTTTATCTCCGTCTCAAAGATATGAAAGAGCTTTAGCTACTCATCTTAAAGATCAGTTGGATAACCTAACTAGACGCGAGGAAGTAATGGCGGCTGAAATTTTAAGAACCGGTAAGGTTATTGTTTCTGGTGATGGATATCCAACACAAACAGTTGATTTTGGCAGAGATGGTGATTTGACTAAGGTTTTAACGGGAACAGCAACATGGGAAAGCTCTGGAGTTAATCCTGTAGATAATATTGAGGATTGGGCTATTGCTGTTCAAGATAAGTCCGGTGTTGTTGCAAAAACAGTCGTTATGGATCCAGCCGCTTGGAAAATCTTTCGTTCAAATGAAATTGTACAGAAATATTTAGATATTAGAAGAGGTACAAATAATTCTATTTCAATAGATCCGGTTTTACGATATGAAGATAATAAAGCTCGCCATGTTGGTTCTATCGGAGATTTTGATATTTGGGTTTATAATGATACCTATGTGGATGATAAAGGTGTGACTACGAAACTTTTACCTGAAAAAACTGTTTTGCTTGGTTCTAGAGACGGATTGGAGGGTACTCGTTGTTATGGCGCAATCCATGATGAAAAAGCCAATTGGACAGCAAGTCGTTACTTTACGAAGTCTTGGATTGAGGAAGATCCAAGTGTTCGTTGGTTATTGTTACAATCTGCACCGCTTGTTGTTCCTTATCGTCCAAATGCATCTTTATGTGTAACTGTTGGTTAGGAGGAAATATGACTAAAGTTCAAGCATTAGTTACTGTGGTTGTTTCTAAGGATAAAGAAATAAAATCAGGAAAAGAGGGCGAGATTGATGCAAAAGATGCTCAAAAGCTCAGTAAATTGGGATTTGTAAAAATTATTGGTACAGATAAAGGACAAACAAATGGTTCTACCTCTGGAAAAGGCAGTCAATAGTTTGTTTAATCGTTTGGGGCAGAAAGCAATTTATAAGGGACGAACAGTCCTTTTTTTGTTATCTGCTCCAGATGAAGTTGTTGGAATAGGTTATGTCAGAGCCCATACTCCAACAGCAAAATTACAAATACGAGTGTCGGATGCTCCAGAACTTGTGGTCGGTGATGAAATTGAAACAAGTGGTAGGAAATTTCATATTTCATCGGAGCCAATGAAAGATATTCATAATCTTATGTGGACAGTTGATTTATGCGTTTAAGTGCTACTTTACATGGAAATCTATCCAAATATCTGGAAGATGAATACAAAAATGGAGCAAAGGCTGTAACTTTAGGAATAAAATCTGCAACAGATGGCTTAAAAATATCTATGCGTAATCAAGTAAAATCAGCTGGATTAAGTAATCGGCTAGCTAATACTTGGCGTGGTGATGTTTATCCTAAGGGTAAAAAAAGCATCTCTGCAGCAGGACTAGTTTATTCAAAAGCGCCTAAAATCATGAGCGGATTTGAATATCAAACCATAATCCGAGGTAAAAATGGATTTTGGCTTGCTATTCCAACAGATGCAATTCCTAAACGTGCACTAGGTAAAAAAATGATACCGGAACTATATGAGCGAAGTCGCAACACGAGGCTTCGCTTTATTTATAGGCAAAATGGTGCATCACTATTGGTTCATGAACGTAAACGGAAGTCAATTATTGCATTTTGGTTAGTTCCTCAAGTCAAAATGCCTAAACTAATCAACTTTACAACCGAAGGAGTTAAGTGGCAAAGCAAAATACCAAGCCTAATTTTACAAAATTGGAGAGATAATGAGTAAACGTGAAAATATTCTACAAACCTTATTTAATAGGCTTAAAACCTTGGATATTCCTGTAAAACGTAATGAAACCCTACCACAATCTATTCCAGAAAGCGGTATTGTTATT
>JAFTNB010000077.1 GCA_017452115.1 Alphaproteobacteria bacterium | reverse complement strand
GTTTGTGCTCGGACGTTATTGGAGAACAGCAACGACTGAACAACGTAAAGAATTTATTCAGCTTTATCGAGAATTAAATATTAAAACTTGGTCAAAAAGATTTGATGAATTTAAAGGCAAGTCTTTTGTGTTTCGTGGAACAACGCCTTCTAATTCTGCCGGTCAGATTTATGTAAACACTACAGTGGATTTGGGTGAGGGAGAACCTGCAAAAGTTGTTTGGCGGGTTCGTGAAAATAATGGAACTTTTAAGATTATTGATATTGTCATTGAAAATGTAAGTTTGGCTATTACGGCTCGTAACGAGTATGCCGGTTTTATCAAAAATAATGCCGGTGGAGTTGGGGCTTTAATTAAAGATTTACGAAATAAAGTTAATCAAGCTTAGTTCATTTATTGTGTTTTGCGCCTTGATAAATTTCAAGGCGCTTTTTTTATATTATTATAATCTTATAATAAAGCTTGAATAGGAGCTTTTTTTGTGATACAATATAAGTTGTAAAATTAATTATAAGGAGAAAAAGCCTCAAGATTACATAGTTATATTTAATAGTGGAGCGCATTGAGAAAGGAAATGAGATGAGGAAGATTGGGGCGTACTGTTGTGGCTTGTTTATGAGTATAGCACGCACTTGCAAAAAATGCGAGGCGTGTTTTGTTGTGTCTATTGTCTTTTTGATTTCTTCTAATGTATATGCGGCTATTTGTTTTTTGCCAGACTGTCATGATAAACCGATGCAGTTTACCCCACAAGGTGCTGATGAATGTTTGGCAGATGGTTATGTGTCTATTGATGATTTGCAGTGTCCACAGTATACCAATATAGAATATTGTGTGGAAAATACTTCATATATAAAGTGTGATGCAAGACAGTGGTGTGTAGATAACGGGTATGAGTTAGTAGAATGTGAAATTCCGGAGTATTTGGATGGGCAATGTCCAAATGGCGAAAATTTATATATGTATTGTACTGAAGATTTTATGAAAGCTTGTTCTGAACTAAGTGCAGATTATGTTTTGGAATGTGAAGACGGATATACTAAAGCAGATGGAGAGGAATGTCCTTATTCTGATGATTATGGCAAATGCTGTAATTTGTGTGAAGGATATGATTATTTAGCCAGTGAAATTGGTGAGGGTTTCCATCTTGGAGATGCTTGTGAAGCTTGTGGCGGAGTTACAAAATATAAAAGAGAAGTTAATGCTTGTGAAGGATATCAATCTTGTCCGGATGGTGGAAAATTAGGTGCTGCAACTTGTATGCATGGTACGGAAAGATGGTATGATGAATGTTGTGAAAATTTGTGTAATTTAGATGCTTGTCCGGAGGGAACAGATTGTACGTATGAAACTTGTTCCGGCAAGTATTGTGCAGTCGGTTGCTTGACCGGTTATGAAAATTATTGTGATGTCCCGGTAATGGATTGTGTTGCTTTGGGATATACGGATACAAGTTGTGAGGGAGATAAAATGATTTGTCCGTATGATAGTGGACGTTTTTTGTGTATACAGATGGGAGATGATATTACTAAAAAATGGTGTCAAGATAATGGCTATACGGTAACATCTTGTAGTATACCAACATATCCGTCAGAGCCTTGTCCGACAGATCCTACTTATTATAAGACTTGTGTTTCTGATACTGCAAAAGCTTGTAGTGAGGTTAATTCAGAGTATGTAGCCACATGTCCGAGCGGTTATCAAAAAGATAGTTCTGATTTATGTAGTTATGACAATACATATGGTGCGTGTTGTAATCTTTGTAATGGCTATGATTATTTGTTAAGCGAGATTCCTACAGGTTATGTTACCGGTGATAGTTGTATAGCTTGTGGAAATATTACAAAATATCAAGCAGTGATTAACACTTGTGAAGGTTTCCAAGCGTGTCCGAACGGTGGAGAAACAGGTGCAGCTATGTGTCAACATGGTAGTGATATTTGGTATGCTGAATGTTGTCCACATGCTTGTAGTTTAGATAGTTGTCCTGAAGGTACGGTTTGTACTGTTGAAGAATGTTCAGGTAAATATTGTGCCGTTGGTTGTTTGACTAATTATATTGACTATTGTGATGTGCCGGAAATGAATTGTGAAACGTTGGGATATACGGCAACGTCATGTGATGGAGCAAAGTTGATTTGTCCTTATGATACGGGTAAATTTTATTGTATTCAATTAGGAGAATAGTTTATATAATACGATTAATATAAAGCCTTGATGTCTAATCAAGGCTTTTTTTGAGTGTAAGTAAAAAAAATAATTCATCTTATTTTTTTTATGTGTTACATCTTAGAGGATAGTTATTTGTAAGAGGTGATAGAATGGTGAAATTAGCAATTGCAGCAGATCATGGTGGTTTTGAGTTAAAGGAAAAGCTAAAAACTTATTTTATGGATAAAGGAATTGTATTAAAAGATTTAGGTACTTATTCTGCAGAATCTTGTGATTATCCTGATTTGGCGCAAAAGATGTGTGCTGCGATTAATGATAATGAAATTGATACTGGTATTTTAATCTGTGGATCCGGAATAGGTATTTCTATTGCTGCGAATCGGTGTAAAGGAATTCGTGCTGCAATTCTTTATAATGATGATGTAGCTCATTTGGCAAGAGAGCACAATAATGCTAATGTAGCAGTATTTGGTGCACGAATGATGGATTATTCCGATGTAATTAGACGTTTGGAAGTATTTTTAAATACGGAATTTGAGGGGGGGCGTCATCAAAATCGTATTGAAAAAATTGAAAAAGTTAGAGGCTAAGAATGGATTTTGTGAAAAATTTGGCAGATGAAGATAAAATGATTTTTGAAGCAATTGAAGCCGAAAAAAATCGTCAGCAGAATCAAATAGAATTAATTGCTTCTGAAAATATTGTTTCGCCAGCAGTATTGCAAGCCCAAGGTTCTATTTTAACTAATAAATATGCCGAAGGATATCCACATAAACGTTATTATGGTGGTTGCGAGTTTGTAGATATTGTGGAAGATTTGGCAATTGAAAGGGCAAAGAAATTATTTGATGCGAAGTTTGTAAATGTTCAACCACATTCCGGTTCACAGGCAAATACGGCAGTATATGTTGCTTTGTTACAGCCTAATGATTTGATTATGGGAATGTCACTGGATGCCGGTGGACATTTAACCCATGGTTCAAAGGTTTCAATTTCTGGTAAGTGGTTGAGAGCTATACAGTATGGCGTTTGTCAGGACACGGGATTGATTGATTATGAGCAGGCAGAAAAATTGGCACTTGAATATAAACCAAAGCTGATTATTGCCGGAGGTTCTGCTTATCCGCGGCAAGTAGATTTTGTACGTTTTAGAGAAATTGCTAACAAATGCGGAGCTTATCTGATGGTAGATATGGCACATTTTGCTGGATTGGTTGCCGGTGGTGTGCATCCTAATCCTTTGGAATGGGCAGATGTGGTAACAACAACAACTCACAAGACTTTGCGAGGACCTCGTGGTGGTATGATTTTGACTAATAATGAAGAAATCGCCAAGAAAATTAATTCGGCGATTTTCCCCGGAACACAGGGGGGGCCTTTGATGCATGTGATTGCAGCAAAAGCGGTTTGCTTTGCGGAAGATTTAACTCCGCAATTTAAGGAATATGCAGCACAGGTAATAAAAAATGCTAAAGTATTGGGTGAAACTCTGCAAAAACGTGGACTTGATTTAGTATCCGGCGGCACAGATACGCATTTGTTATTAGTGGACTTGCGCCCTAAAGGATTGACCGGAGATGTGGTGGATAAGGCGTTAGGTGAAGCAAATATTACTTGTAATAAAAATGCCATTCCGTTTGATCCGATGCCGCCTAAGATTACATCTGGTATTCGGGTAGGAACGCCGGCAGGTACAACCAGAGGATTTAAGGAAGCAGAGTTTGAACAAATCGGTAATTGGATTTGTGATGTGGTTGATGCGTTGGCGGCAGGAAATGCAGAAAAGGTAATTGCAGAAACAAAACAAAAAGTTATTGAATTGTGCAAACGTTTTCCTATTTATGAATAATGAAAAAAAGGGCGAGCTTGTGGGCTCGTCCTCTTTGTTTAGTTCAAAAGTTGAAATATTTCAGCTTCTGTGTGTTCAGTTGGAATGATACACTCTAGTTGAGTGTTTAACCTTCCCCAGCCGTTTACGTCTTTAATTAAAAAACCATCGGAAATGGATTTAATTGCAGAATAAGGACCGGCAAGACAATCTTCGGCAGGGAGATAGAGATAGTGTCCTATGTTACCGCTGATTTGAAAAATGTCTTGATTTAGTTTTTTATAATTATCCATTGTTTGGTGTGCAAACAGAGGATGTTGATTAACACTGTAAAATATATAACCATGTTCAGTTTGTTCATAGTATAGTCCATTATCTTCTGTTAGTTGCGGAGATGATAGGGTGAGTGTACTACAATATCTTACAGCGACAATGAGCCCGATTGTAAAAATAATCAGGCAACGGAAAAATAATTTTTTTATCATGACTAATAATTTAATGTTTAGGATTTTATTATAGCAAAATTGGGCAGGGGTGTCAATAAAAGTGAAGTGGAAAAGCATTAAAAAGAGGTGAAAGTTTTGTAACATCGGGTATAATAAGTGTAGTTGTGAAAGGATTAAATATGCGTGAAGTTAATTCTAAAAAGTTAGTCGAAATATTAAACTCTTCATCGCAAGTTGTTGATGTTGCGATACAAAATATTTCTACAGATACTCGGTCAATCACTAAAGGAGATGCTTTTTTAGCCCTCAAGGGTGAAAAATTTGATGCTCATGATTTTGCCAAACAAGCATATGAAAATGGTGCTGCTTTATTAATTGTAAGCAAAAAAATTGATGATGTGCCCGAGGATAGGCAAATTTTGGTAAAAAATACAGCTAAAGCCTATGGAGAAATCGGGCGCTATAATCGTAGTTTTTTTAAGGGAAAAGTTATTGCTTTAACCGGAAGTGCCGGAAAAACCACAACAAAAGAAGAATTAAAATTTATTCTGTCTGCTTTTGGTAAAGTTTATGCTACTTACGGAAATTATAATAATTATTCCGGTGTGCCGCGTACATTGATTGACATGGATTTAGATGCTGATTTTGCTATAATAGAAATGGGAATGAGTGGAAAAGGGGAAATTGCCGATTTGGTCAGTTTTACAGAGCCTGATATGGCAATTGTTACCAATGTTTATCCGATGCATATTGAATTTTTTGAAAATTTTGAGGGAGTGGCAGAAGCTAAAGCAGAAATTTTTCAAGGGCTTAAAAATGGTGGAAAAGCAATCATTAATAAAG
>JAFTNB010000076.1 GCA_017452115.1 Alphaproteobacteria bacterium | reverse complement strand
TGCTCGTACTACCGGAGAAGAAGACGGAATTGTTTTCGGTAAATATATTCATTCTGATGATATTTTACTTATTCCTGAAATTTATATGCGCGATCCAATTTTAGATAGTGATATTTCCGGTAGCGACCTCATAAAACACGCTCAAAACAATGGGGTTAAAAATGCTTTCTTCATTCCAACCAAGGCAGAAATACGTCAATTTATTTTGGATAATGCTCAAGCCGGTGATCGTATCGTAATCATGGGTGCAAGAGATAATTCCTTGCCCCAATTTAGCCGAGATATTTTAAAGGATTTATAAAATGACCTTTCAATTGCATAAAGGAGATAAAGTCGGAGTCATATCCCCCTCACGCTGGCTCAAAAGTTCTAATGATTTAGACCGAGGCATGCAATATCTCAAAGCTCAAGGATTAGAACCAATTTTGGGTACACATATTTTAGACAACTGGCGCTACATGGCCGGAACAATTGACAATCGTGTATCAGATATTATGGAATTTTATAAAAATCCGGAAATCAAAGCAATTTTCTGCACTGGTGGTGGTGATGGCTCTCAATATTTACTACCATATCTTGATTACCCAATCATCAAACAAAACCCCAAACCTATTTTCGGACATAGCGATAATAATGCTCTACAACTTGGTATAATTTCTCAAACAGGACAATTTTGCTACACAGGCTTCGTTTTGGTATATGATTTTCGACACGGAAATATTGAACCCCTAACCCAACAAAGTCTGGAAAATATATTTCACAATCGCCCAACAATAGCAACCGGAGGAGAATGTGTACATCAAGGAACAGCTAAAGGAAAATTAATCGGCGGTTGTGTAAGCCTATTCAGGAATCTCTGCGGTACTCCGTATTTTCCGGATTTATCTGATAGCATATTATTATTGGAAGACGAAGAAGAACCTACTTATAAACTTGACTTAATGTTTCAACAAATTAAACAGCAAAAAAATTTTAATAAAGTCAAAGGAATAATATTCGGACATTTTGAAAACTGCCCTACTCGCCGTTCTGATGATGGAAACATTGACAATATAATTCAATATTTTTCTGAAGATTTAAACATTCCGATTATCAAACATTTTCCTTATGGACATGGCATAGATCACTACGTTTTGCCGCTTGGAAAAACCTGTAAGCTCAATGCGGATAAATGTACCCTAGAATACTGATAAAATAAAATTATAAGCATAATGCAAATTATAGATTGTTTTGTCATGCATTGATGAAAAATAGTGCCATACTCCTTTCCATCCCCAACGATTGAAAACCAACATACTTTCAATCGCCATCAAATTTGCTGCCGGCAAAAACATTACACAAAACTTATAACTGACATCAGTCAAATCTGTTTGTTTATCATGAATTTGCGATGCCACAGTATCTAAATGATAACCAATAAAAAAACCTAAAATTCCGCCCAAAAGATTTGTTGCCGGAGCTACACGTAAATACACAGTAATTCCCAACATAACAATCACACCAAACAACGGAAAGAAATAAGGCGCAATCGTAATCAGCCAATTACCTTTTCCTTCAAACGCCATTGCTCCGCCGCTGTCATCAGGATTAACTCTGATACTTTTCACTTTATGAAGTGTTAGCATTGCAAATATAGTATGCGTCAATTCATGCGCCACAACTTCCATACTTTGCTTCATATTCGAATCCATCATCGTTCGGCAAAAGAAAAAGAAAATAAACCCCGCCAATAAAAATACATCTGCACCACTATAACGATATGCTCGTATAAATTGAATACAAGCAGGTAAAGAAAGCAACATATAAACAGCTAGCGGCCATTTAAATAATTCAATAAATCTATCTATTAACTTATTCATACTACAACACCCCATTATTAAACATTAGTGTAGTCAAAATTTTATAAATTTCATTATTTTTTTTATCATATTAACATTTCTTAAATTAATTATCACTACTCTTAATAACTGAAGGTTTACCTTTGGTCTGCAAAGGCCTCACCGCCGCTTACCCCCACCAATTTCAAGCGGCGGTGAATTTTTAAATAATTTGTTGTAATTTACCTATATTCATAATATTATTTACGCATAACATAAACTTTTCAGGAATAACATCATGAATGAGAAAGAATTTCAAACTTTTGACTTTTTAATTAACGAAGAAGATGAAACTATGCTTCTTCTTTATGCACAAGAAACCGAACCTAACAATCCAAGAATAGAACTAATACCGGAAGAAAAAAGCGCAATTTTATATCGCTCTGAAAATGATGAAATTCAACTTAATGATATTCCCTATGAAGTTTTTGACAGTCTCGCTGAAACCGATAAGCTGATGGTATGTGAATTAAGTGCAGAAGAAAGAGAAGAAGATACTAAAATAGTCTATGCCTATGAAGCAGAAATCAGTGATTAATTAAACATATCATCATCTCGACTCCATCTTAAAGAAGACAAAAGAGTTTAGAAGTATCGAAAGGACAACGAACAAATTCTCCCTCACATGATGTTTCAATATAACCAATAGAAGCACAATCGGGCGCAGGTGTACATTCTGCATGTGTAGTAGTTGATAATAAACAACAAATGAAAGTCATCCCTATTTTTCTGCCTTGCAGAAATATTCCAGGGATCTTCCGATTAGCTTTTTTCTCTAATTCGTAGATGCCATGACGCTTTGTACCAAAGCGAGGCATGACAAATAAATGCTGATGTTCTAATTCGGAGATCGCTTGACCTCGGTTGTCACCTCGGAACAATGACATCAATGCAAAGTCATTCTCGGATATACACACTCTCTCGTCATCCTCGGACACACTTTTTTATAATAGTCATCCTCGGATACACACTCACTACTGTCATCCTCGGACTTGTTCCGAGGATCCACTTAAAGCCTCTGGATACTCGTGTCAAACACATGTAGTATCATTTGAACATAACTTTTCTACCTTGAGTTGATAATAACTTCTGAATATACCGTCCTTGGTACAAATTAATCCCCAACGAATTTCCAACTTCCACTGCTTGAGGATCATCTACACGACAAATAATTAACTTAGAACGTTCTGCTTTATTTACATAATCAGTAAAATGCTTATCTTCACTAATCACCTCCATAAAAGAAGGATGCCAAATAATTTTTACCAAATCTGCCCCTAATTGTTCTCTGTCAATATATTTCAATTTATCTACGGTAATACCATCAATACAAACTTTATATCCACGATATTGAGCAAAAGTTTTAGCTAAAATAAAAGCTTTAATATCACTAAAAATATCTGCTAATTGCAATTCCAATACAATAGTTGAACGCATAGATGCATTAATATCTTCATCAAATTGTAAAAACTCAT
>JAFTNB010000075.1 GCA_017452115.1 Alphaproteobacteria bacterium | reverse complement strand
CCTCAAGGTAAAAAGCTGATTCATTGTGAAGCTGCCGGTTGTGGTTATTATAATAAATGTATAACCCTTACGGCTAAAGAAAGAGAACAATATCGTCCGGATCCTTTGGATTCCGTAGATGTTGATGATATATATAATCAAATAGTGAAAGAACAAGAAACTGCAAAAGAAGTTCAAAATGCTCTAGACAGTTTCTAATATAAGTAAAAGGCTGCGCATCTCTCGACGAACAGCCTTTTTTCATAAGCTAAAGAAATTAAAGAAAAATTTTATTCACGTACATCTAATTTCAAACCTTTTTTTATTCCGATAGAAATATGTGGTTCCGGAACAAATAATTTGTGATGTTGATTATCACAACTTTCTAACATAATCGATTTTCCATCAGGATATCTGAAAATTGTTCCAATTTCAATTGCAGTAAATTTTATTTCCGCAGTTGTAAGTACTTCTTTACCATATAAATCAACAAAATAGAAATGATCATCTGTTTTTTGATGATTAATTACTTTTTGCAGTTCTTTGCCGCTAACAAATACTCTCCACACTGGAATTAAACATTGTTTTTCTTTACCATCTTCGGCGGTTTGTAGGAACGTTACATACCCCGGAATAATGTTGTGGTAGTTAATAACAGGAGATGTATCAAAAAACTTTTCAACTGCTTTTCTTGCCCAATAGGCAGATAAAATCATACCATCCATAAGAATAAATTTTAGAATTATTAAGAAAATTATTTATTATTAGGAAGTACTATAACAAAGATATAAAAAAATTCAAGCAGAAAAGTTTTATACAAAATTATGCAAGATAAGTGTAACTATGTGATTTTTATTATTTATCAAACAATAAGACTTAAATATGAGTAAATAGTTAGTAACCATAGTGAAAATATTCGGGAATATTGGAATACACAATTCTTTCTACTTTACTAAAACGTAATTTCTTATTACCGTAGCTTAAAGTACCACTGTCAGCAGGAAGTCTACCATTACGTAATTGATAAATTCTTACATCAGCCAAATTCATATTTATTCCATTGTCAAATGCAATATTCCAGCCATACGGAGATATTCCAATATTAACATAAATACTGTTTTGTACAGCATTACCAGCAAATGCAACTTCTTTACATTCTATAGAAAACTCAAAATATATATCCTTAATACTACCTGAATATTGTTGACACATCAGAAACTTCTCTTGCTCTTTCTTTTTGTAGCTAGCAATTGCAGCAGCCTCCGGACCAGACATTTCTTTATTGTGTTTTATTTTAGGAACAAGTAAAGAAACTGTATTACTATAGTCTTCTGTAGGTAAATCATCAATAAAGGTATTACCAAGATTTTTAGAAGAAGCATTACGAATAGAATCAGCCGGTATACTTAAATCTCTTTCGGCATATTCCTCCATAAGAGTTTCATCAGAAGAAAGTTCCTCCAAAGAAATGTTAGAAGACATATAATCTTCCGGATCAACATATTTAACTTCTTTAGTTTCGGCAGCTATATTTAAACTTATATCTTCCGGAGTATCCGAAACTTGTTCAATTACACTATCTGTATTTTCTATTATGGAAGATGTTGAAACGTCAGGAGATATTTCGTCAGAATTTTTAGAAAAAATATCTAAATTTACTCCAGTGTCTAAATTAATATCTTCCATATTATTAAGAAAGTTATCTTCTTCAATATCATCCCAGCTGGATAAATCTAATTTGACATTTTCAAAATTTAAATCCAAATCAGAATTATTTTTTTCCTCATCCTCAAAGCCATCATTCCATGCACCAAGAAGCGAGTTATCTGGAGAGGAAACAGAGTTCCCTTCTCCATCTAAAAAATGATTAATGTCATTTTCCGGCTTATCCGAGCGTAAGAAACTTGGAAATACTTCTTCTTCGCCAATATTATTTTCTGTTTCATCAACCATTGTTATCTCAACTTTTTACAGAGGAATACTAATCAAAACTTTCAGTCCGCCAAGTTCGCTGTCCAACAGTTCAATCTTACCGCCGTGAGATGCGATAATATCTCGAGCAATAGACAATCCTAAGCCGACACCGCCGGTTTCTTTATTGCGAGAACCTTCAATACGATAGAAAGCTTTAAATACTTCGTCACGTTTATCTACAGGTATCCCCGGACCATCATCATCAATAGAAACTTCAAGTTTGTTGTTATTACTTTCCAGTTTAACCGCAATGGTTTTTCCATAACGGAATGCATTGGAAATAACATTAGTTAGAGCACGTTTCAAGGCTTGTTCACGCCCTTGAATAGCACTAACTTGGCCATTAGTTGCATAGCGAATAAGCGCTTTTTTATTGCGAAACTTATTAATAATGCTCAAAATCATCTCATTGACATCTACAAAAGAAGATTTTTCTCCACCCTCGCCACTGACAAAAGATAAATAACCATCAAGCATTTTTTCCATTTCATCAATGTCTGAAAGAAAATCTTTTCTATCTTCACCTTCCGGCAATAATGCCACTTGCAATTTCATACGAGTAAGAGGGGTACGTAAATCATGGGATACTCCGGCAAGCATTTGTGTTCGTTCGCTGATTTGTCTTTGAATACGCTCTTTCATCTTAATGAAAGCAATGGCTGCTTTACGCACTTCAGAAGAACCATATGGTTTGAAAT
>JAFTNB010000074.1 GCA_017452115.1 Alphaproteobacteria bacterium | reverse complement strand
TTTAGACGGATTGAAGTCTAAACAATTTTCTGCAGTAGAACTAAATAAGGCTTATATTGCAGAGATGGAAAATAATCGAACTCTTAATGCTTATGTGTTGGAAACTCCGGATATTGCCTTAAAACAGGCTGCTGTTTCTGATGAAAAATATGCTGCCGGAACTAATGGGACTTTGGAAGGTATTCCGCTGGGAATTAAAGATTTGTTTTGTACCAAAGGTATTCGGACTACGGCTTGTTCGCATATTTTAGATAATTTTATTCCTCCGTATGAATCTACTGTTACACAAAAATTGTTAAATGCCGGTGTATCGGTATTAGGAAAGCTTAATATGGATGAGTTTGCGATGGGCGGTAGTAATGAAACAAGTTATTATGGACCGGTGGTTAATCCTTGGAAAGCAAATAATTCTGATAAACAACTGGTTGCCGGTGGTTCTTCTGGCGGTTCTGCTGCAGCTGTGGCTGCAGGAATGTGTGCAGCAGCAACCGGAACAGATACTGGCGGTTCTATTCGTCAACCATCGGCTTTTTGCGGAGTTACGGGAATAAAACCTACTTATGGGCGTTGTTCAAGATATGGGGTTATTGCGTTTGCCTCATCATTAGACCAAGCAGGACCGATTGCCAAAGATGTTAAAGATTGTGCTTTATTGTTACAAGCAATGGCAGGACATGACAAGAAAGATTCTACATCTGCTGAAGTTCCTGTTCCGGCATTTACGCAATTTATCGGGCAGGATATTAAAGGTATGAAAATTGGTATTCCTCAAGAGTTTATGGTGGATGGGCTTAATCCGGAAGTGGCAAAATATTGGCAGCAAGCTCAAGAAATGCTCAAAGCTCGCGGAGCAGAAATTGTAGAGATTTCTTTACCTCATACTAAATATGCTTTGGCGACTTATTATATTATTGCTCCGGCAGAAGCTTCGGCTAATTTGGCACGTTATGACGGTATTCGTTATGGTTTGCGAGTGAATGGAGAAAGTCTTGATGATTTGTATATCAATACTCGTAGTTCAGGGTTTGGTAAAGAAGTTAAGCGCCGTATTATGATTGGAACGTATGTGTTGTCTGCCGGATATTATGACGCTTATTATTTGAAAGCACAAAAAGTACGCCGAAAGATTGTGGAAGATTTTAGTAAGGCTTTTGAAAAATGTGATGTTATTCTTACTCCAACTTCTCCGGTTACAGCTTTTCCTATTGGTGATAAATCTATGCAAGAAAATCCGATTACAATGTGGCTCAATGATGTATTTACTGTTTCGGTTAGCTTGGCTGGTTTGCCGGCGATGAGCTTGCCGATTGGGCTTAGCGAGAACGGATTGCCTTTAGGCATGCAATTAATTGGTAAAGCATTTGATGAAGCCAGTATATTTAAAACAGCAAGTGCTTTGGAAAGAGATGCTAAATTTTAGAGGATTAAATAAGATGACAGCGATGATTATTGAAACCCCAAACAATAAATGGGAAGTTATTTGCGGTTTGGAAATTCACTGTCAGATTATTTCAGCCTCTAAAATGTTTAGTGGAGCTTCGACTGAATTTGGTGCCGAACCTAATCAAAATGTATCTTTTATTGATGCCGCTATGCCGGGGATGTTGCCAACGCTTAATGAAAAATGTGTACGGCAAGCAATTAAAACCGGTATGGGTTTGAATGCAAAAAT
>JAFTNB010000073.1 GCA_017452115.1 Alphaproteobacteria bacterium | reverse complement strand
AATTTGCAGATACACTAATCACTCCAATATCAGACAGTCTGATTGATTTAAGTGTAATGTCAGATATTGATTTCGTACAAAATAAAATAAAAGGACCTGGACCATACGCAGAATTTATATGGAACACAAAAAAGTACCTTGCTGGACGAGGCAAACCTTACCTCAATTGGATTGTAGTTGGCAATAAAGCAGCAACCATAAATTCGAAAAATAAAAATATCGTATTTAACTATTTGGAAAATATTGCAAAACTATACGGTTTTCGCTTTTTATCCGGTTTAAAAGATCGTGTAATATATAAAGAGCTATTTCTTGAAGGATTAACTGTACTAGATATGTCACACGAAAAATTAAAAATGAAAATGAGTATGTCACACCTTGCTGCTCGTCGTGAAATAAAAAATCTGGCTGAATTTATTTGTCCGGAAGAATAACCTGTTTATATGTATATGCACAAGTCAATCTATACTTGTTTTTACAATTCAAAATGTTATTCTATCTCCATAATTACATTTTTTAAGGAGAAGATATGTTAAAAATTGTTCCAACAACCCCATACACTGATCAAAAAATGGGAACTGCCGGTCTTCGCCGCAAATCCAAAGTCGTAACTCAACCCAACTATATTGAAAATTTTCTTCAAAGTATATTTAACACTATTGGTGATTTAAGTGGACACACTTATATCGTTGGTGGAGATGGACGTTTTTACAATGATGTTGCCATTCAAAAATTTATCAAAATGGCTGCTGCTAACGGTATCCACAAATTAATTATCGGTCAGAACGGGTTACTTTCTACTCCGGCCTCTTCTAATTTAATTCTCAAAAACAAAACCGATGGCGGATTTGTATTTAGTGCTTCCCACAACCCCGGAGGAAAAAACGGCGATTTTGGTGTCAAATATGCCACTGCCAGCGGCGGACAAGCCCCTAGTTCAATAAGTGACAAAATATATCAAAATACCTTAAATATAACCGAATACAAAATTATGGATGTTTCTGATATTGATTTAAGCAAAATCGGAACACAAAAGCTTGGAAATATGATTATTGAGATTATTGATCCCGTAACCGAATATGTTGAAATGATGCAAAATATTTTTGATTTTTCAGCTATCAAAAAACTTTTTGCCGGTGGTTTTACTATGAGGTATGACGCTATGAATGCGGTTACTGGTCCATATGCTTTACGTATTTTTGAAGAAATTTTAGGCGCACCTAAAGGTTCTGTCGTTAATTATCATCCATTACCTGATTTTGGTGGTCTTCATCCGGATCCCAATTTGGTCTATGCTAAAGATTTAGTTGATATCATGTATTCTGATAATGCTCCTGATTTTGGCGCTGCCAACGATGGTGATGGGGATCGCAACATGATTCTCGGTAAAAAATTCTTTGTTACCCCCAGTGATAGCTTGGCTGTAATTACAGATAATTACGCTTTAATTCCGGCATACAAAAATGGTATTTATGGCGTTGCTAAATCAGCAGCAACCTCCACTGCCGTATGCCGCGTAGCTCAAAGTAAAAACTTACCTTGTTATGCTGTTCCTACCGGTTGGAAATATTTTGTAAACCTCATGGATTCCAAACGAATTACTTTTTGTGGTGAAGAAAGCTTTGGTACCGGTTCTAGTCATATTCGAGAAAAAGACGGTATCTGGGCAGTATTGTTCTGGCTGAATATCATTGCCGCTACAGGTCAATCCGTAGAAGAAATTACTCTTGAACATTGGAAAAAGTATGGTCGTAGTTACTACATGCGTTTTGACTTTGAAGGAATAAATACCGATATTGCAGATAAACTCATGAGCAACTTAGAACATAAGCTTCCATCTTTAATCGGACAAACATTTAGCGAATATACTATTAGCCAAGCAGCTCCGTTTGTATATAACGATCCTGTCGATAATTCTTCTACCAAAAATGGATTAGTTATAGACTTCACTAAAGGCGAAAAAATAACTTTCCGCTTGTCCGGTACCGGCTCCAGCGGAGCAACACTCCGAGTATATATAGAACGTTTAGATTATCACAATTTTTATGATAATCCGCAACAAACACTCAAAGGACTATTTGATATAGCAATGGAAATTGCAGAAATAACTAAATATACAGGAAAAATCGAGGCTGATGTTAATACTTAGTCGAAATATTATCATTATTTTAATAACTGCATTGGTTTTAGTTTCTAATGCCAATGCAGCTCTATTCGGTTTTTCTTCAAGTAATCCTCTAACGCAGGAAGAACAAAAACTCAATCTCCCTGCACCTCCTCGCAAAATTATTAACTATCGTCAAAAACTTCGCGACAATATTAATATGATTGCTGATTATGCTCATGCTATTAATCCCAACTTTCAAATTGTCTTACATGAAGGAGAAGAACTTCTTAATAAAAGTCTTTGGGAATATCACCTTGATGGATATAATAAAATCCGCCACAAATTTAATCCTAAAGAAGATACCAGTTTTCTATATCGCCTACCCTCCGAAGGAAAAAGCGATATGATTGCAGGACAAGCATTACCCGACTTTAGTTCAAAGTTGAACGGCATCGCATTAAATAATGTATTTTGTGGCAACAGGAAACTTAGTCATGTACTAAAACAATCAGCTTTACGTTTGATTGCAATAGATTCATGCCCCCAAACAGAAAAATATGAAGAAGCATTACAAGAAGCATTTGGCGAAAATATCTTATTCTACGGTTTTACCAATTATGACCATGCTTTTAATAATATTAGCAAAAATTTACTAATTAACGAAAATGCCAAAAATATTTCATCCCTTCAAGAGGCTAAAAATATTTTACTATTAACAGATGATAGTAATTTTGCTAAATCTTATGACCTTATTCGCAACTTGCAAAACTCCAACTATGATGTTATCGTCATGCCTGCATTATTCCATGGACATGAAGCTTTTCATCCTCATGATATAAATAGTCTAAAATTCAAAAAAAATGGTACAACCCGTATAGTCTTAGCCGAAATGAACATTACAGAAGCTTCACCACAAATGTATTATTGGCATAAATCATGGAAGAAAAATATGCCTACATGGATATCTCGCCCGTCTTTTGTTAACGAAGATTCTTTTATCGTCCGCTATTGGCATTCAGATTGGCAAAAACTGTTAGGAAAATTTTTGCAAGGAATTATACAAACCGGATTTAACGGAGTATTTATTACCGGCATACACAATCATACATATTTTGAATCTCAAGAACCTCTT
>JAFTNB010000072.1 GCA_017452115.1 Alphaproteobacteria bacterium | reverse complement strand
ATCATATATATATCCCTCTTCCGACATAGATAACCATACTACATATGCTCGATTTTCTTTTCCCGCAATAATATCTTCGGCAACCACATCTAAAATTTTCCAACTCCCCAAAGCTGGAATTTTCATATAATCAATTCCTATAAAAGGAACATCTTCTACACCTAAAAACTTCAAAATTGTATAAAGACGAGGACTTGACGAAAACATATCCATACTTCCAAGCCACTGCCCCAACAACATCATTGTACGAGAACGAACATCCAAATTATTCGGAAGATAAGGCATCATTTTTCGTTGCACACAAGAATTAAAGACTTGTTTTCCGTCAATAAAACATAATTCTATATTTCTATCTGTAAAAGCTTTTCTAATATAGCCATTTTTTTCAAATATACCAGACAATTTATTTTGTAATAATTCCGGACGTTTTGATGATATTTGTTTAAAATTCCAATTATCAGCATATTTAGCTTTTTTTCCCAGCAAACCCCCTTCTGTGTCCATATTTAAACTTTGTGCTAAATTTTCAAATTTAGTATTAGCGGTAGTATAAGCATTAGTATAAAGCATAAAACCATTACGTGTATACAAACCTAACATTGCATTAAGCGTATTTTTAGCAGCCGGATATTTAGGACTAATTCTCTCCAAATATCGATATGATGGCAAATTAGGCATTGCAATATATACAAAATTATTACCTTTTTTGTCTGATGTAATTACCTTGTCAACATACACCTCCATAAATTCATTTTTTTCATTTCTATGATTATATAAATCGACCATACCAACTATGGTTGCTACCATCAACAACAGTACTGTATAAAATTGCTTACGTTTACTGCTATAAGTAAAAAATAGCCATGCTATTATAAAGACAATAAAGAAAACAATCCAATGAGATGTAAAATTCAAATACTCAATCCATTCATTATCAAACTGTCCTTGAAACACATCAAACAAAAACGATTTTCTATCAAACAATGCAAATTGACTTATTACCCCCAAAATAAGTAAACTCACAATCAGCGATGCAGTCAAATTTTGGAATACATTAAAAAATGAAGCAATTAACATTAAAACAAAAGACAATACAACAATTCCAACTAAAATATATTGCGCATCCGTACTTAATAACCATGGTGCATTATCAAAAATACTTATATATCCGGCACGACAAAATAATACAAAATCGAGCCAAATTAACAAAGATATAATTGCTGTTTTATTAAATAAATTTACAAAATAAGACAACCAAGTTTGTTTTTTTTTCACTTTAACAACTTGTCTAACAACTCTTTTTTTAGGCATTTCACTATTATTATCTGTTCTTTGCTCGATTATAATATCTTCCATTTGCATATTCCCAAGCTTAATTAGCATTAAAAAATATATAATCATAACTTTTTATATATTTAAAGCAAAAACCTCGAAACTTGTGCAAAGCTTCGAGGCCTTTGTATAAAAATCGATAACAGATTATCTTGAGTAGAACTCGATAACCAAGTTTGGTTCCATTTGTGATGCATAAGGAACATCATCAAATTTAGGAATAAATGAATATTTAGCTGTTAATTTCTTAGAATCAACTTCCAAATATCCCGGAATATCACGAGATGCAGACTCAACAGCAGCAATAACCATTGGCAATTGCTTAGATTTTTCGCGAACTTCAATCACATCACCAACTTTAACCAAGTAAGACGGAATATTAACTCTCTTACCATTAACCAAAACATGACCATGGTTTACAAATTGACGAGCTGCAAAAACTGTAGGAACGAACTTGGAACGATATACCAAGTTATCCAAGCGAGACTCAAGCAATCCGATAAGATTTTCTGCAGCATCACCTTTTCTTCTGATTGCTTCTGCATAATATTTATAGAATTGTTTTTCACCAATATTACCATAACTGGTTTTCAAACTTTGTTTAGCATAAAGCTGTGTACCATAGTCAGTTTGTTTTTTACGACGTTGACCATGTTGTCCTGGAGCATATTCTCTCTTAGCAAAAGTGCTATTTGGATTACCCCATAAAGCTTTACCATAACGACGTTCAGCTTTTTTCTTAGCGTTTTGAATACTTTTCATTAATTTAATCCTAGGTTATATATTACATTATTGTTCCGGTAGTTTCATCACATATAACACATGCAATGAACGGGATTAACAATCCACATTCCCAGAAGTGAGCTCACACTACATCATATTATTGCAAATTTCAAGTAATATTTTAAAAAAAAGCTGGAAATTATCCTCATATATACTAAAATAAACAATTATACTGGGAGAATTACAACTAATGTCATATGATTTATTATTCCAACAAGCCATAAAATTTCATCAAGACGGAGATTTCAACAATGCTGAACAAATATATCGTCAACTCCTTGAAACAACTCCTCATCAACCTGATATATTAAACCTATTGGGACTAATAGCACAAACAAAAAACATCCATCAAGAAGCAATATCATTATTCTATCAAGCCATACAAGCCGATGATAAACGCCCACAATTTTATTTCAACCTCGGAATATCTTTACATCTGTGGAACAAACCTTATGAAGCTCTGGAAGCATTTGAAAAATCTGCAAAATTAGATAACAGCATCAAAGAAACATGGCTTGAAATAGGCAATATTTATCGTGAATTAAAACAAATAGAAAAGGCCAAACTTGCTTATACCCAAGCTCTCAATATAGACAATCAATACATTGATGCTCTAATATATATGGCACTTCTAAATTATTCTCCTTTTGATACACTTGCCCAATTACAACAATTAAAGAAAATATATCCCCAAACCATACAAATAGATTTTCATATTGGCAAGATTTATTTCCATCAACAAAATTATACTCAAGCATTACCACATCTTACACTCGCAGCACAACATTTTGCAACACACGAAGAAGCCAATTCTTTACTAGGACAAACGCTACTTGCAATTAATGACAATACTTCCGCAAAAAATATATTTCTCCGCACCTTAGAGATTGCGCCCAACAATCTCCCTGCCCTCATAAACCTCGGAAATATCGCAACCACTCAAAAAGATTACTTATCTGCAGAAAAATATTTTCTCCGTGCTATAGATATTGATAAAAAAAATTTTGATGCACATCATAATTATGCTACAATGCTTTATCATCAGAAACGTATTAGCGAAGCCTTGGAAGAATACCGTCAAGCACTGATTATTAATCCTCAAAGTGCGGAAGCATGTAATAACCTTGGTTTAATCTTGCGTGATCAGAACGATTTAGATGAAGCACTCGGACTGTTTTTCAATGCTTTATCCTTAAAACCTTTACAAGATGAGATATCCGTTAACATCTCAGAAACTTTAATTATAAAATATCAATCCGCACCTCAAGATGCCAAAAAAATTGCCGACAATTGGCTTAAACAATACCCTAACAATATTTTTGCTCAACACACTATCTCTGCTTTGAATGGGAACAATCGAACAAACAATCAAGAATATACCCAAAAATTATTTGATAATTTTGCTCCTGATTATGAAGCAACACTCGCAAATATAAATTACCAAGTGCCAACTCAAATACGCAAAATAATTGGCAATATTACTGGAAATATATTAGATTTAGGTTGTGGTACCGGTCTGACGGGACAACTGATAAAATCGACCAATAATACACTCTATGGTGTTGATATATCTTCTAATATGCTTCAAATAGCCCAACAAAAAAATATATATGAACAATTAGAACATCAAGACATTATTCAATACCTCAAAAATAATACGATAAAATTTGAGTTTATTATAGCCGCCGATGTATTTTGCTATATATCCGATCTTCAGCCTATTTTAGAATTATGCTCTCCCACACCGCTTTGTTTTTCCATTGAATCCGCAGAATATATTGATAATTATCAAATTACAATTTCCGGCAGATATAAACATTCACCCTCATATGTTAAACAACTGTTAAGCAAATATGGCTATACTCAAATAGCAGAATATCCGTTAACCTTACGCAACGAAAATCATATACCTGTACAAGGGATAATATTTCTGGCTCAAAAATAAAAGGAGAACGCCATGTCTAGAGATGAATTGATTGATATTTATGACCAAAACATGAATCTTTTAGGAACAGCACCTCGTTCTCAAGCTCACAATGAAGGATTGTGGCATCAAACTTTTCATTGTTGGATTGTTAGTCAACCGGATAAAATATGGTTTCAACGCCGAGGATTACACGTAGCTCGTCATGCTTGTAAATTAGATATTTCTTCTGCCGGACATTTGCGCAGCGGAGAAAAACCTAAAGACGGAACCAGAGAAATTAAAGAAGAATTAGGATTAGATATTAGTTTTAACAAATTAACCAAACTATTCACCGGTAAAAAGGTTACTACTCGCTCCGAATATATAAATCGTGAATTTACTGCTACTTATTTATACGAAACCGACAAGAAATTATCTGAATTGGATTTAAATCCACAAAAAGTATCCGGACTTTTTGAAATATGTATTGATGATTTAATCAATTTATTTAATCGTAAAGTCAATAAAGTATTCGCTTCCGGATTATTACTTAATAATAAAGAAATATTTGAGCTAAAATCAGGTTCTTTTGACATCTGTGATTTTACTCCACATGATACGGAATATTACTTAAAAATTCTCAACACGGCCAAACGTTACTTAAACGGAAGCAAAAAAACACCTTTTACCTATTAGTTAAGCATCATGAAACAAAAATATCAAAATATTTTAATTCTGACCGGAGCTGGTATTTCTGCAGAATCCGGACT
>JAFTNB010000071.1 GCA_017452115.1 Alphaproteobacteria bacterium | reverse complement strand
TGCGTATCTTCTTATCTACTTATTCACTATTTATTATAACCACCAGCATTTTGTTTGTTTCAGCATCGTGCCGGTGAGCTGGTTTATATTGCACTCTTTCCAATATGTCAACACAAAAATTTAAAAAAATTTAATTTTTTTGTTAATAAAATTCTAATTAACTGAAAACACACAAAAATAAACTTAATTTATTTTTTTAATAATATTAAATTTAATCCACAAAACCAGTAATATTGTCATATTTATCCTTTATTATCTAACATAGAGTCTTTTTTTTCAACATTATACAAATACGCTCACACTTCTTTCATTTTAAATTGACATTTAACAATATTATAGTATAATATTTATATTATGAATAAAAGCAGGAGATTAACAATGAGCCAAGAAAAAGCACTTAACCAATCCCTATACTTCACTGGATAATACACAACTGACGGTCGCTCTTGGCACTGCCTATGAAAACATCATCAGGCTCCAACATGACGGATATAATAGCGATAAAGATAAAAAAGAAATCTTATCTGATTTTCAACAACTTATATCCGCAGCACGACAACGTTATCCTAATACTCCAACAACACCCCAAGGAAGCTATTTTAAAGATAAAGACTTTGCTGCTATTGAAGCTCAACTTTTTCCATTTCTTAAAGAAGCAGGAAAAAACAATTCTGTCATAATGCATGACACCAAACGCTATGAAAAATGGAGAAATAACCAATCATTTAGTGAAGGAAACCTCACCGAACACCCATTTCATAACTCTGCACGATATAGTCGTCAAGATTCGAGTAGTTTTCATACAATGAATACTCTAAAATCACCACTAAAAGCAGGACAAAATGTCATGAGTGAAACACAATTACAACAAGCTAAAGCCCAAGTTGCTCGTTTAAACATTCGCTAAAAAAATATTTTTTATTTCACCGGATAAAAAATGTAAATTATCCGGTGTTTTTGCTTGCTATTATACATTAAATATATATTATATATATGATTTAATTAACAACTAATGGAGGCTACAATAGCTAAAGAGAATACCAATGCGCCAGTACGCGAAGAAGACGGACCACGCATTAATGAAGAAATAAAAGTAAAAGAAGTACGCTTAATTGATGAAAATGGAGAAAATCGAGGTATAGTTTCGATTCGAGAGGCTCTTACCCTTGCTGCCGAAGTTGATTTGGATTTAATCGAAATTTCTCCGCAAGCAACGCCTCCTGTTTGTAAAATTCTTAACTTTGGCAAATATAAATATGAAATGCAAAAACGTAAAGCCGAAGCCAAAAAAAATCAAAAAATTGTTGAAATTAAAGAACTAAAACTTCGCCCCATGATTGATACTCATGATTATGAAGTTAAAATTAAACAAGCAAAGAAATTTTTATCCGAAGGAAACAAGGTAAAGTTCACCATGCGTTTCAAAGGACGTGAAATGAACACCAGCAATCTCGGTCAAGATGTATTGCACCGTATTCTTGAAGATTTAGAAGGATTATATAAACTCGATTCGGAGCCTAAAATGGATGGTCGTCAAATGATGATGCTCATTAGTCCGGAAAAATAAAATCTGTTAAAGGAGAGTGTTCAAAACTCTCCTTTTTTACTACTACCTATACTTTAAACAAATTTCACATATATAAAATATCTTCTGTAAAACTCATGCAGCAAACTGGAAAAAAATGCTCAAAAAAATATACTATTAATAGGAATAAACAAACAAGGAAAGTATATGAAAAACGTTAATGAACTAACTAAAGAAGAAGCAGCTAAAGAACTTGAATACATTGCCCAAGAAATGTCAAAGTCGGACATATCTTACTATCAACTAGACAATCCTTACTTAACTGATGCCCAGTATGACACACTTAAACTTCGCAATCAACAAATTGAAGACCGTTTTCCTGATTTAATACGCTCAGATAGTCCTTCTCGCCGAGTAGGAGCTCCGATTAAAAGTGAATTTGCAAAAGTTCACCACCGTTTTCCAATGCTTTCTCTTGGTGATATTTTTTCGATTCCAGAATTGGAAGATTTCATTATGGGTGTAAAACGCTTTCTTAATACTACAGAAACACCCATATTTATGGCAGAACCTAAAATTGATGGTTTATCTTTTTCTGCCCGTTACGAAAACGGTCAATTTGTACAAGGAGCGACCAGAGGAGATGGTTCTACCGGAGAAGATATTACGGCTAATCTAATTACGATTCGCCAACTTCCCCTAACTCTTCCTCCGGATGCTCCCAAAACTTTAGAAATCCGCGGTGAAGTGTATATGTCCAAAGCCGATTTTCTTGCACTTAATCAAAAATATGAAAAAGAAAATAAAAAAACTTTCGCCAACCCTCGTAATGCTGCAGCCGGTTCTCTACGTCAACTAGATTCGCGAATTACTGCCGAAAGAAAATTAAGTTTATTTGCTTACACTTGGGGCGAAGTATCTGAAAAATCTTGGCATACTCAAGCTGAATTTTTTGAATGCCTAAAAAAATGGGGATTTCCTATCAACCCATACAACAAGCTTTGTTCGAGCCTCCAAGAAATTGAAAAACATTTCCAATATTTGGAAGAAATTCGCTCCTCATTACCATACGATATTGACGGCATGGTTTATAAAGTCAATGATATTGTTTTGCAAGAAAGGCTGGGATTTTTAACTCGCACACCTCGTTGGGCCATTGCCCATAAATTTCCGGCAGAACAAGCAATCACTACAATCAACAATATCCGTATCCAAGTTGGACGTACCGGTGCCTTAACCCCTGTTGCCGATTTAGAACCGATTAATGTCGGCGGCGTAATTGTTTCTCACGCTACACTTCACAACGAAGACGAAATAAAACGCAAAGATATCCGTATTGGAGATTCTGTCATTATTCAGCGTGCCGGAGATGTAATCCCCCAAATAGTTGAAGTCATAAAAGAAAAACGCCTTCAAAATTCACAAGAATTTATCTTTCCGCAAACCTGTCCTGAATGTGGAGCCCATGCTATTCGTGAAGAAGACGAAGCCGTACGTCGCTGTACCGGAGGCTTGACCTGTCCAGCTCAAGCTATCGAAAGATTAATCCATTTTGTTTCTCGTGATGCTTTTGATATTGAGGGGCTAGGTAATAAAGTAATTGAGGAATTTTATCGCGACGGGATTATTAAAAATCCGGCAGATATTTTCACCATTGAACATCGTAACCAACCAGAAACATTAGATTTATTTGCCCCCATACAACCAAATTCATTTCGCTTACAAAATCGTGAAGGTTGGGGTAAAAAATCGGCAGAAAATTTATTCAAAGCCATTAATAATAAACGCTCCATAAGTTTACCGCGCTTTATTTATGCATTAGGCATCCGCCAAGTTGGTACTGCAACTGCTTTGCTTATCGCTAAAAACTATAACACATTTAGCAAATTCCAACAAGAAATGATTGCCCAAGAAACCGCTAAACTTATTTCTATTGATGGCATCGGTGGTAGCATGGCTAAAGACATTGTCGAATTTTTTGCCGAAGAACACAATCAAAAAATCATCTCTGATTTATTGCTGCAAATTAATGTAGAAGAATACATAGATACCTCCAGAAAAGATTCTCCGTTCAGCAATAAAACTATTGTTTTTACCGGCACATTAGAAAAAATGACACGAGCCGAAGCCAAAGCTAAAGCTTTAGAACAAGGCGCAAAAGTTGCCGGTTCTGTTTCAAAGAATACCGATTATGTTGTTATTGGAACTGACGCCGGTTCCAAAGCAACTAAAGCAAAAGAGCTTGGTGTCAACATATTAAGCGAAACAGAATTTTTGGAGTTAATAAAATGATACCGGATTATTACGTTGAAATTAATGGTGATGAATTCATCATTGATATGATGTATGCCAAACTCGAGAACAACATGACCGGTCAACCCGTTTATGAACAAATTGGACTTGGTAATCATGCTTATATCCACCAAGACATGTGGAAAATACTAAAAAAAGCTATTCCTTGGTTGCAAAAAAACAATCTGAAAATGAAAATTTGTGACGCGGCTCGTCCGGTAATTGCTCACCAAAAATTTTTAGAAATTATTCCAATTCAAGGATATTTTGCAGCGGACCCTGGACGTTCACAGCATTGTCGTGCAACAGCTATCGATGTTTGTCTTTGTACTCACGACGGTCAAGAACTTGCGTATCCGACTAAAGTAGATGCCTACACTCCGGAAATCGCTAAAGACATTCAACAAGGGAAATGCGAAAAACTTCAAGCTTATTTAGCACATGCTCGCCATGATTATTATGCAATTGGTTTAGAAGCAGAAATCAAAAATCGCGAACAACTCAAAGAACTAATGGAAAGCATTGGTTTAGTAAGTATTCCACATGAATGGTGGC